>CAZUSF010000276.1:0-1430 GCA_964623355.1 uncultured Thiobacillus sp.
TTCGTTGAAGAGCTGCCGCCGAAGGCGCTGAAGAAACTGGGTTTGGCGTTCGCGCAAACCCTGGCCGATACGCTTAAAACGCAAGGCTTGATCGACGACGCCAGCGTTGTCACGCCTTACGCCTCGCCGCGCCGTCTGGCGGCGCACATCACTCAGGTTGCCGCGCGCGCAGCTGACAAGCCGGTGCTGCACAAGCTGATGCCGGTCAGCGTCGGCCTGAATGCCGAGGGCCAGGCGACGCCGGCCTTGTTGAAACGGTTGTCCGCGCTGGGCTTGGATGCTTCTGTCGTGCCGCAACTGAAGCGGATGCCGGATGGCAAGGCGGAGGCATTGTTCTTTGATACCGTCGCAGCCGGCGTCGAACTGGCTGAAGGTTTGCAGAAGGCGCTGGATGAGGCGCTGGCCAAGTTGCCGATTCCGAAGGTGATGACCTATCAATTGGCTGACGGCTGGAGCACGGTGAATTTCGTGCGTCCGGCGCATGCGCTGGTGGCCTTGCACGGCGCTGAAGTGGTAGCGGTTTCGACGCTGGGTTTGACTGCCGGCCGCGAGACCCAGGGGCATCGATTTGAAGCATTGAAACATCCGTTGCAGATTGAAACCGCCGACAGCTATGCCGCGCAATTGCAGGCGGAAGGCGCGGTGATCCCCAGCTTCGCCGAGCGTCGCGCCGAGATCGAGCGCCAGTTGCAGGCCGCGGCCGCCAAGGTTGGCGGCGGTGTGCAACCGTTGCATGACGATGCCCTGCTGGACGAAGTCACCGCGCTGGTCGAACGGCCGAATGTGCTGCTTTGCGAGTTCGAGGCGGAATTCCTGCAAGTGCCGCAGGAATGCCTGATCCTGACCATGAAGGCGAACCAGAAATATTTCCCGCTGCTGGACGATGCGGGGAAGCTGACCAACCAGTTCCTGATCGTTTCCAACATCAGCCCGACCGACCCGTCGGCGGTGATCGGCGGCAACGAGCGCGTGGTGCGGCCGCGATTGGCCGACGCCAAGTTCTTCTTCGATCAGGATTGCAAGAAAACGCTGGAGTCACGCGTCCTTGATCTGGCCAAGGTGGTTTATCACAACAAACTCGGCACCCAGGGCGAACGGGTGCAGCGCGTTGGCGCCATCGCCAAGGCCATCGGTGAAAAACTCGGTGAAAAACTCGGTGGTGATTCATTGGCGCTGCGAGCCGAACAGGCCGCGCTGCTGGCCAAGGCCGATCTGTTGACCGACATGGTTGGCGAATTCCCCGAGTTGCAAGGCATCATGGGGCGTTATTACGCGCTGCATGACGGCCTCTCCAGCGAGATCGCGGATGCCATCGAAGACCATTACAAGCCGCGTTTCGCTGGTGATGCGCTGCCGCGCAATCCGGTCGGCCTGGCGGTGGCGCTGGCGGACAAGCTGGAAACGCTGGTTGGCTTGTTCGGCATCGGCCA
>CAZUSF010000276.1:1530-3769 GCA_964623355.1 uncultured Thiobacillus sp.
GCGCTGGGCGAGGTCGAGCCGGTGGCCGATGCGGCGTTTGATGCCGGTGATTACACCGCGTCGCTGAAATCGCTGGCCGCGCTGAAAGCGCCGGTGGATGATTTCTTTGATCACGTCATGGTCAACGCGGAAGACGCCGGCTTGCGCGCCAACCGCCTTGGCCTGCTGGCGCGTTTGCGCCGGGCGATGAACCGGGTGGCGGATTTGTCACGCCTGGCGGCGTGAGCGCCAGGCAACTGCTTGAGAAGGGGAACGTATGAAACTTGTCATTCTTGACCGCGATGGCGTGATCAATTTCGATTCCGATCAGTTCATCAAGACTCCGCGTGAATGGAATCCCATTCCCGGCAGCCTGGAAGCGATCGCGCAATTGAATCAGGCGGGGTTCCGGGTGGTCATTGCGACGAATCAATCCGGCGTCGGTCGCGGCCTGTTCGATATGTCCACGCTCAACGCCATCCACGCCAAGATGCATAAACTGGTGGCCATCACCGGTGGACGCATCGAGGCCGTTTTTCTTTGCCCGCATGCGGCCGATTCGCGTTGCGACTGCCGCAAACCGAATGCCGGTTTGTTCCGTGATATCGCCGCCCGTTTCCATATTGAATTGAAAAATGTCTATGCCGTGGGCGACGCGCTGCGCGATGTCCAGGCCGCGCTGACCGCCGGCGCACGGCCGCTGCTGGTGAAAACCGGCAAGGGCATGCGCACGCTGGAAGGTGGTCAGCTTCCCGCCGGGGTGCCGGTTTTCGACAATCTGGCGCAAGCCGCGCAAGCCATCATTTCGGGTTTCAAAGATTCAGGCACCGAAGTTTCCGGTACCAAAGCGGCATGATTTTCCTGCGTTCCCTGATTTTTCTGCTGCTCAAGGCGGTGATGACGGTGCCGTTCAGCCTGATCACGCTGATGACCTTCGCGTTGCCGGCAATGATCCGCTATCGGGTGATTTCGCAATGGAGCTGGATCGTCAACTGGCTGGCGCGGGTCACGGTGGGCATAACCTACCGCGTCGAAGGTCTGGAAAACCTGCCCAACGAGCCGGTGGTGATTCTGTCGAAGCACCAGTCGGCCTGGGAAACCATCGTGTTCCAGCAAATCTTTCCGCCGTTGTCGTTCGTGCTGAAGAAAAACCTGCTCTACATCCCGTTCTTCGGCTGGGGCCTGGCCCTGTTCAGCCCGATTGCGATTGATCGCGGCGCTGGTCGTGAGGCACTGAAGCAGATCGAAACCCAGGGCAAGCAACGCCTGAAAGATGGTTTCTGGGTGCTGATCTTTCCCGAGGGCACCCGCATGCCGCCCGGCGAGTCAGGCAATTTCCAGGTAGGCGGCGCCTGGCTGGCCGGCAAGGCGGGCGTGCCAGTGTTGCCGGTGGCGCATAACGCTGGCCGTTTCTGGCCGAAGAATGGTTTTCGCAAATATCCCGGCGAGATCGTCGTCCGCATCGGCCCGCCGATTCAGACCGCAGGCCGCAAAGCCACGCAAGTGATGGCGGAAAGCGAAGCCTGGATCAAGCAGGCGATGCTCGATTTGTAGGGGAGTTGCTGATCTATTCGGTTCCGTCGTTCCCGCGAATGCGGGAACCCAGTTAAATCAATGGACTGGATTCCCGCATCCGCGGGAATGACGAAAGGATCAGTGACTTCCAAGCCGCGCCGCGTCTATCCGGCCAAGCCCGTGGCGGCGTAAACTCGCTTCCGGACTTCAATGTCGTAAATCCCAAGATCATGACTGCATCGGAAAGACCCGGCCCCTGGCCGGCGCGGATGGACTTGTTGCAAAGCGTCAGCGGCCTGTTGCTCGGGTTGTTCATGTGGCTGCACATGCTGTTTGTCTCTTCAATATTGTTAGGCGAAGAGGCGATGTGGACGGTGGCGCGCTTCTTCGAGGGTTACTTCTTCTTTGGTTACGGCCTGCCCTGGCTGGTGTCGTTGTTTGTCGCCAGCATTTTCGGCTTGTTCGTGCTGCATGCCTGGCTGGCAGTGCGCAAGTTTCCGACCCAGTGGCGGCAGCATCGCGTGTACTGGTCGCACATGCGCTCGATGCGGCATGAAGACACCACGCTCTGGTTTGTTCAGGTGATTACCGGCTTTGGCATGTTCTTCCTGGCGCCGGTGCATTTGTATTTGATGATGATGCATCCGGAACTGATCGGCCCGTATGAATCCGCCGACCGCGTCTGGAGCGGCATGATGTGGCCGCTGTATCTGGTGTTGCTGTTCCTGGTCGAACTGCATGGCGG
>CAZUSF010000277.1:0-1263 GCA_964623355.1 uncultured Thiobacillus sp.
GTCGCCGGCATGGTGTTGTGGTGGCTGTTCGGTTCGCTCCTGAGTCGGTACTTGCTTCCGCTGCCGAAGTGGCTCTGGCCTGTGCTGGTGTTGTTCTCCGTGTTGTCCGTCCTGCTGCCTTTTCAGCTTGACGCGCCGCTCTCCGCGCCCGTCCTGCCGGAGAGCATTTCCGCGTATCTGGTTGAGATCCCGCAGCATTTCTATCAATTGATCAAGAGCGCCATTCTGTGGGCGCCTGTCGGATTTCTTTACACTTTGTCGGGGCGAGGCAGTGAGTTGTCTCGCTGGGGTGTGGCTCTGTTTGTGGCGTTGATGCTGCAAGGGCTGCCGTTGCTGCATGAACAGCCTTTGCTGGAGTCGCTGGAACTGGTGTTTGCGCTGCCGGGTTTGTGGGTGGGGGCGTGGTTGGCGGCTCGCAGTGTGCCGCGGGTGCCTCAAGTTCCGCGTGATGCCGCCGATGGCCATTCACATACAAGATCGCGGCACGGCGTTCGACGCCGTTGATGCGTCCCCACCTTGTTCTACCTGCTGCTAAAGTGGCGCCAATTCATTGCTTTGCCATCGCCATGTCTGCTTTCCAACTCAACCATTTGGCGTTAACGACCACACAAAAGCCTTGGCGAGGGGCTCGTCAATCGATTTTCTGCAAAGCCAGCTCATGACGCGCAGCCGCATCATTCTTTTATTATTGGCCTTGCCCTGCATGGCGTTGGCCGGTTTTGCGCTGCAGGCGTATCCGTTCGCACGTTTCGAATTGGGCCTGGGACTTCTGGCGTATGCGGCGCTGGGATTGTGGCGGCCGCATTTACTGTTGTTCGCGCTGCCGCTTTGGCTGGCCCTGGTCAACCTGGCGCCGTGGAGCGGCAGCATGTATCGGGAGGATTACGACCTGGTGCTGGCGGTGACCCTGGGTGTATTCCTGGCTACCGGCCGCTATGCTCTGAAAATACGTTTGACCAAAGCCCAGTGGATATTCCTGGGATTGCTTAGCCTGTCATATCTGATCAGCACCGTGCGTGGCCTTTGGCCGTTGCCGCCGCTGGATGTGATCGAGCTGTCCACTTATTACAGCAACTGGCATGCGGTACGCCTGGCAAAAGGCTTTCTTTGGGCGCTGTTGTTGTTGCCAGGCCTGGTTGCGTTGTTGCGTGAAGACCATGTGCGCGCTCGCACGACGCTGGCTTGGGGGTTGGCGGCGGCGGGGGGGGCGATGGGCTTGGTGGCGATGTGGGAGCGCGGCGTCGTCAATGCGGCAATCGAGTC
>CAZUSF010000277.1:1363-3736 GCA_964623355.1 uncultured Thiobacillus sp.
TTGCATTTCTTTCCGCATGCCGAACACCAGACCGCCAGAAAGCGTGACTTTCTGACGCTGTTGGGCGTGCTAAGCCCGCTTGTCCTGGCTTTTCTCTATACCCCGGCAGGCTTGTACCCGGTGTTGATCGGACTGCTCAGCTGGGTGGGTGGCTTGTGGGGCGGCGCCTTCAGTGCCAAACAGAGCCGCTTGCTGGGGGTTCCTGTTGCAGTGCTGGCAATTGTCGGCGCAGCCTGGGGGATGCAACAGACTGTGCTGGACCCGAGTTTTTCCGCTTGGCTCCTGTTCGGGTTGGCCGTACTGGTCGGAGCGGGCGGTTATTGGGCGGGCCAGCGCCTGGCCGTGCCAACGGGCTTCAAGGGTGTCGCCGTTACCATGATGCTGGTGACCGGATGTATCGCCGTGGTAACGCCGGCTTTGTTGGGGTCGCGGATGGAAAAACGCCTGGCAGGCAATCAGGTCGATATGGTGACGCGGGAAAACCACTGGCAAGACGCGCTCAACCTGATGCCTGCCGATTGGCCGACAAGGTTGTTCGGCATGGGGGTAGGTAAATTCCCCGCCGAATATCTCTGGTCAGGCTTTCAGGGCGATATTGGTCAGGGCGGAATGGGTCAGGGCGGTATAGGTACCTATCAGTTCAAGCGCGCAGACGATGGCAACATTTTCCTGGTGCTTGGCAGTGGTCAGGATGCGCGCATGACGCAGCGTGTTGCCTTGCCTGCTGGCGAGGATTTCACGCTCGCTTTCGATGTCCGCACGAATGATGAACGACTATGGCTGCGCACCATGATGTATCGACGCAATATCCTGTTGCAGTCTGATACGCCATCCGAGTTTCGCGAGTTCAACTCGCATCTTAAAGATACTCGGGGCGAGTGGCAGCGTGTGACTTGGCAGTTCAATACGGGTTCTCTCGGCGAACGCGGTGTGACTGGACGTCAACCGTTGTTGCTGGAATTCATGAACTGGCAGCGTTACGAGTATTTGAGCGGGCCGGGTACGTTGGTTGATATCGATAACGTCAGTCTGAAAGATGCAAATGGGCGTGAATGGCTGGCAAACGGCGATTTTTCACGCGGCATGGAACGCTGGTTCCCTTATTACGACTTCAATCACCTGCCTTGGCACATCAAGAACTTGTGGGTACACATCTATTTCGATCAGGGGGCGTTGGGGTTGCTTGGTCTGGCCGGATTCCTCGCCGCAACCTTGGCTGCGGCTATACAGCGCGCGCGGCAGGGCGATGCCTGGGGGTTCGCGGTGGGTACCGCAATGGCGAGTTTTTTAGCGGTCGGCTTGTTCGGCGGCTTGCTTGATATGCCGCGCGTGATCTTTATCGCCTATCTGATGCTCTTCATGACTGCGCTGTCAGGGCCGTCGCGAGTGCCCTGGGCGGAGCGTTAGCGAAGTCATCGGCTGAATACGCATAAAAGCTGATCGCAGAAATCCGGTAGGGTGCGGCATGCGCACCGTTTGACATGGAATGGTGCGCATGCCGCACTGGCGAGAGGCCGATTTCTCATTTTCCCCATCGGGTAAGGCGGCAAAGTTGTAGGAGGCTCCGCTTGCGGGCCGATTCCACAACTCGCCACAACGCTCGCGCCGCAAGCGGACGCTCCTACAAAAAACCGTCAACTGCCAAATTCAGGTTTATCGAGCCGCGTTTCACCGTCGCGGCTGATATGAAGCCAGCATCACCAATGCCAGGAATGGCCACAGGAACGCCACCGCTTTCGCCAGGCCGACAATATTCAGCACGCTGACGGAAGGCCATAACTGAAAGTCCGCCAACCAGAGGCGAACCAGCAGCGTCAGCGCTAGCATGATCAAGGCGAAGCGCATTCTGTGCCGGGAGGCGAGCGGGGTGAGGAGCAGCCAGAATGCCAACAGAAAACCGGCCAGGGTTTCCAATGAAAGGACGCCGCCCACGACCTTCAGCTTTAGCAAAATCGTTGCCGCCAGCAGTTTCATGGCGAAGGCCAGGGCAACCATCAACAGCATGCCACTGACATAACGGCCTGGCCGCAAGAGGTTGGCGGCGAATGCGCCCAGCGTCGCCATTTCCAGCACCACAGCGGAGAACCAGGGGAAATTGATTTGATCGAGCCCCTCCGGCGGCGTGTCGATCGGGCGCAGATGCAGGTCCAGCCAGCCCATGCCGGGAAACGGCAACAAGGCAAATTGGGTGAGAAACCAGAGTGATAAAAGCGTCAGCCCGACATGGGTGGACAAGCCGGCATGGAACCAGCGGTCGCGCCAACGGTGCAGCGCCTGCCCGGCGCGCCGCCAACGGCCATGATGCAAGGTGAGCAAGGCGCCGGTCAACGCGCCCAGACCGTTGACCAGCATGTCGAGATTCGAGGCGATGCG
>CAZUSF010000278.1:0-3734 GCA_964623355.1 uncultured Thiobacillus sp.
AGCAGGCGTTTGTGGTCCTGACTGGTGGCCAGCGGCAGCACATGTTCGCCATCAACCATGACGATGAAACTGGCTTCCTCGCCGAACAGGCATTCCTCGATCACCACGCGGGCGCCGGCTTCGCCGAAAGCACCGGGTTTGCCATCCTCAGCCAGCATCATGTCGATGGCGGCATGCGCTTCATCCAGCGTCGTCGCCACCACCACGCCCTTGCCGGCGGCCAGGCCGTCAGCCTTGATGACGATCGGCGCGCCCTGGGCATCCAGGTAGGCATGTGCGGCGGCGGCATCGGTGAAGGTGGCGAAAACCGCGGTCGGAATGTTGTGGCGGGCCATGAACTGCTTGGCGAAATCCTTCGAGCTTTCCAGTTGCGCGGCGGCCTGGGTCGGGCCGAATACCTTCAGCCCGGCGGCGCGGAAGGCATCCACCACGCCCGCCGCCAGCGGCGCTTCCGGGCCGACCACGGTGAGCTGGATGTCTTCCGTTTTGGCAAATGCGACCAGTTCCGGAATGTCCGTGATGGCGACGTTTTGCAAGCCCTCCTCGGTTGCTGTGCCGCCGTTGCCGGGGGCGACAAAAACCTTCTGGATACGCGGCGATTGCTTGAGTCGCCAGGCCAACGCATGTTCGCGTCCGCCGGAACCGATGACGAGGAGTTTCATGAGAGCACCGTGAAAAGAGAAACGTGAAATGTGAAACGGCAAGTCTGATGCATCAATTTGACCTGACCGCTTCACGCATCACGATCAATGCCGGAAATGCCGCACGCCAGTAAACACCATGGCGATGCCGTGTTCGTCGGCAGCGGCGATGACTTCTTCATCGCGCATTGAGCCGCCCGGTTGAATCACCGCAGTAATACCAGCCGCAGCCGCGTTATCTAGGCCATCGCGGAACGGGAAGAAGGCGTCGGACGCCATCACCGAACCGGGCACCACCAGACTGGCCTGCTCCGCCTTGATCGCGGCGATGCGGGCGGAGTTGACGCGGCTCATCTGGCCGGCGCCGACGCCGATGGTCATGCGGTCCCTGGCGTAGACGATGGCGTTGGATTTGACGAACTTGGCAATGCGCCAGGCGAACAGCAGGTCTTCCATTTCCTTCGGCGTCGGCGCGCGCTTGGTAACCACTTTCAGTTCACCGTGCAGCAGGATGTCGGCATCCTGCACCAGCAGGCCGCCGGCGACGCGCTTCATGTCCATTTGCGATACGGAACCGCTCCAGGCACCACATTCGAGCAGGCGCACGTTCTTCTTGGCGGCGACCGCTTCCGAGGCTTCCGGGCTGACTTCCGGCGCGATGATGACTTCGACGAACTGGCGTTCGACGATGGTTTTCGCGGTTTCGCCATCGAGTCGGCCGTTGAACGCAATAATGCCGCCGAAGGCGGATTCCGGATCGGTCTGGTAGGCGCGGTTGTAGGCGTCGAGCAGGTTGTCGCCATAAGCCACGCCGCACGGGTTGGCATGCTTGACGATGACGCAGGCTGGGGCGGCGTCGAAGGTCTTCACGCATTCCAGTGCCGCATCGGTGTCGGCGATGTTGTTGTACGACAGTTCCTTGCCCTGAATCTGTTTCGCACTGGCGATGCTGCCGGCCGGGGCGTTGGCTTCGACATAGAAGGCACCGTTCTGATGCGGGTTTTCGCCGTAGCGGCAGGTCTGCGCGCGGCTGAATTGCAGCGTCAGTTTCTCGCCGAACTGATCCTTGCCGCCCTCGGCATTCAGCGATGTCAGGTAGTTACTGATGTGGCCGTCGTACTGCGCGGTATGGGTAAACGCCTTCTTGGCCAGATTGAAGCGGGTGGCATCGCTTAACGCGCCATTATTCGCGCCCATTTCTTCGATCAATCCTGCGTAGTCGGCAGGATCGGTAACGATGGCCACATGTTTGTAGTTCTTCGCCGAGGAACGCACCATCGCCGGGCCGCCGATATCGATGTTCTCGATGGCGTCATCCAGCGTATGCGGCTTGGAGACGGTCTGCACGAACGGGTAGAGGTTGACGCAGACCAGATCGATATAACCCAGGCCGTGCTCGTTCATCGTCGCCACATGCGCATCGTTGTCGCGCACCGCCAGGATGCCGGCATGCACTTTCGGATGCAGCGTCTTGACGCGCCCATCGAGCATTTCCGGAAAGCCGGTGAATTCGGACACGTCCTTCACCGGCAGCCCCGCATCACGGATCGCCTTGGCGGTACCGCCAGTTGAAAGCAGCTCGACACCTTGCGCAGACAGCGCGCGGGCAAAGTCGATCAGGCCGGTTTTATCGGAGACGGAGAGGAGAGCGCGTTTGATCATGAGGCTGGCTGAACAGGTTGGAAAAGGGGGCGTCATTCCCGCGCAGGCGGGAATCCAGATTGTTTACTACGGACAACAAAAGACATCGGATGAACGAACTGGATTCCCGTTTTCACGGGAATGACGGCGATGTGCAGAGTGCGGCATCATTTGATGCCATGCTGCTGCATCTTCTTGCGCAGCGTGTTGCGGTTGATGCTGAGCCAATCGGCGGCGCGGCTCTGGTTGCTGCCGGCGCGGTCGAGGATGACTTCCAGCATCGGTTTCTCAATACAGTTGAGCACCATGTCATAGATGCCGGCCGGCGGTTCGCCATCCAGATCCTTGAAATAGTTGATCAGTTCGCGGCGCACGCAAGCGGCGAGTTCACTTTCGTCGATCATCGGTAAATCCATGGTGCTTAGGTCCGGGTATCAATCATGCCGCCGCGCGCTGTTCCGGCGCGGCGTCGAGATAAATCAATCGGCTGGAGCGCTCGCGTGTGCGCCAGAAAAAATCATTGACCGCCTCCAACTGGGCATGCGGGCCTTCAAGCTGGTTCATGGCGTGGCGGAAACTGGCCGAGTCGGCCAGGCCGCGGGTGTACCAGGCGATGTGTTTGCGCGCCATGCGGCTACCGGCGAGGTCGCCGTAGAAGCGATACAGATCGTCCAGATGCACTAGCAAAACGTCGTGAATCTCGGCTACTTCCGGCGCCGGCAGATGCTCGCCATGCTCCAGAAAGTAACTGATTTCGCGGAACAACCAGGGGCGGCCTTGCGCCGCGCGGCCGATCATGATCGCGTCGGCGGCGGTGTTCTGTAGCACAAAGCGGGCTTTTTCCGGTGTCGTGATGTCGCCGTTGGCAATGATCGGAATTCGCGCCGCCGCCTTCACCGCTGCGATGGTTTCGTATTCGGCATCGCCGCTGTAGCCGCAGGCGCGGGTGCGGCCGTGAATTGCCAGCGCCTGAATGCCGGACTCCTGCGCGATGTGCAGAATCTGCAAGGCGTTGCGATGCGATTGGTCCCAGCCGGTGCGGATCTTCAGCGTTACCGGCGTCTCCGGTACCGCCTTGACCACGGCTTCCAGGATGCGGGCGACCAGCGGCTCGTCCTGCAACAAGGCGGAACCGGCCATCACATTGCAGATTTTCTTCGCCGGGCAACCCATGTTGATATCAATGATCGCCGCGCCGCGTTCGGCGTTGTAACGCGCCGCTTCCGCCATCATCGCCGGGTCGGCGCCGGCGATCTGCACCGATACCGGCTCGACTTCACCTTCGTGATTGGCCCGCCGCTGCGTCTTTTTTGAACCGTACAACAACGAGTTCGAAGTCACCATTTCGCTCACCGCCATGCCGGCGCCCATCTGCTTGCACAGCTGGCGGAACGGGCGATCGGTCACCCCGGCCATGGGCGCAACGATCAGATTGTTCTTCAGGCGATAGGG
>CAZUSF010000279.1:0-3690 GCA_964623355.1 uncultured Thiobacillus sp.
GAGGCGACGCGGCGGTACTGGAATACACCGCGCGTTTTGATCGGCTGGATGCGCCCGACATGGCTGCGCTGGAGCTTTCGCAGGCCGATCTGCAAGCCGCACTGGGCAAATTGCCGTTGCGGCTGGAGCAGGCGTTGCGCGCAGCAGCCGAGCGAGTGCGGGTGTATCACGAAAAGCAGCGCCAGGAATCCTGGACCTACACCGAGCCGGACGGCACCGTGTTGGGCCAGCAGGTGACTGCATTGGATCGCGTCGGCCTGTATGTGCCGGGTGGCAAGGCAGCGTATCCGTCTTCCGTGTTGATGAATGCGATTCCGGCCAAGGTGGCCGGCGTCAAGGAATTGATCATGGTGGTGCCGACGCCGGATGGCGTGCGTAACGACCTGGTGCTGGCGGCGGCGATGGTGGCCGGCGTCGATCGCGTGTTCTGCATCGGTGGCGCGCAAGCGGTGGCGGCGTTGGCTTATGGCACGCAAACCATTCCTCAAGTCGACAAGATTGTTGGCCCCGGCAACGCCTATGTGGCCGAAGCCAAGCGCCGGGTGTTCGGCATCGTCGGTATCGACATGATTGCCGGGCCGTCGGAAATTTTGGTCATCTGCGATGGAAAGACCGATCCCGACTGGATCGCGATGGATCTGTTCTCGCAGGCCGAGCATGACGAACTGGCGCAATCGATTCTGATCAGCCCGGATGCCGCTTACCTGGACGCGGTGCAGGCCAGCATCAACAAACTGCTGCCAACCCTGCCGCGGCAGGATGTGGTTGCCGCTTCGATCAGCAATCGGGCGGGATTGATTCTGTGTCGCGATCTGGACGAAGCCGCCGAGATCGCCAATTTCATCGCACCGGAGCACCTTGAACTATCAATCGAAGACCCGGATGCGATGCTGCCGAAGATTCGCCATGCCGGCGCCATCTTCATGGGCCGCAATACTTGTGAAGCGCTGGGCGACTATTGCGCCGGTCCCAACCATGTCCTGCCGACCTCGCGCACTGCGCGTTTCTCCTCGCCGCTGGGGGTGTACGACTTCCAGAAGCGTTCCAGCCTGATCAATGTGTCCGCCGCCGGCGCCAAAACGCTGGGCGAGATTGCTGCCGCGCTGGCTTATGGCGAAGGTTTGCAGGCGCATGGCCGTTCGGCGGAATATCGGATGGGGCGGAACTGAAGCCAACATGAGTCGTTATTGGAGTGCCGTCGCACATGGGCTGACGCCTTATGTGCCGGGTGAGCAGCCGAAGCTCGCCAAGTTGGTCAAGCTGAATACCAACGAAAACCCTTATCCGCCAAGCCCGAAAGTGCTGGATGCCTTGCGCGCCGAGGTGGGCGATAGCCTGCGGCTCTACCCCGACCCGAATTCGGATGGCTTGTGCAGTGCGATTGCGCAAGTGCATGGGGTTTCCGTCGACCAGGTGTTCGTTGGCAACGGTTCGGATGAAGTGCTGGCGCATGCCTTTCTCGGCCTGCTCAAGCAGGACACGCCGATCCTGTTTCCCGACATCACTTACAGCTTCTATCCGGTCTATTGCAGGCTGTACCAGATCGAATATCGCGAGCTGCCGCTCGCTGAAGATTTCTCGATCCGGATCGATGACTATCTGAAGCAGCCGAATGGCGGCATTATTTTCCCGAATCCGAACGCGCCAACTGGCCGTCTGCTGCCTCTCGCCGAAATCGAGCGCCTGCTGCAAGGCAACCCCGATTCGGTGGTGGTGATCGATGAAGCCTATATCGATTTCGGCGGCGAATCCGCTGTGGCGCTGGTGCAGCGCTATCCGCAATTGCTGGTAGTGCACACGCTGTCCAAATCCTATTCGTTGGCTGGTCTGCGCGTCGGCTATGCGATCGGCCAGGCCGATCTGATCCAGGCGCTGACGCGTGTCAAGGACAGCTTCAACTCCTATCCGCTCGATCGCTTCGCGCAGGCAGGGGCCGCCGCCTGCATGGCTGATCGTGACTGGTTCGATGCCTGCCGCGACAAGGTCATGCATAGTCGCACCCGCCTGGTGGCTGAACTGAACGGGCTGGGCTTTGAGGTACTGCCTTCCGGCGCGAACTTCGTTTTTGCCCGCCACCCTGGGCGCGAGGGCGCGGAGCTTGCTACCGCGCTGCGCGAGCGCGGCATTGTTGTGCGGCATTTTAAGAAGCCGCGGCGCATCGATCCTTTTCTGCGCATTACGGTGGGGACTGATCCGCAATGTGATGCTCTGTTGGCGGCGTTGCGCGAAATCCTTGGCCAGTGCGGCTAAAATCAGATTCCTTGGAGCGATTGATCTTATGCGAACTGCTACGGTAAGTCGGGATACGCTGGAAACACAGATCAGCGTCCGCATCAATCTGGATGGTTCGGGCAAGGCCATGTTTCAGACCGGCCTGCCGTTTCTCGATCACATGCTGGATCAAGTGGCGCGGCATGGACTGATCGATCTGGAGATCAACGCCAAGGGCGATCTGCATATCGATGCACACCACACCGCCGAAGATATCGGCATCACGCTGGGTCAGGCGGTGGCCAAAGCGGTGGGCGACAAGAAAGGCCTGCGTCGTTACGGCCATGCTTATGTGCCGCTGGATGAGGCCTTGTCGCGCGTGGTGATCGATCTGTCCGGCCGGCCCGGGCTGGAATACCACATCGAATTCACCCGGGCGCGCATTGGCGATTTCGACGTCGATCTGTTCCGCGAGTTTTTCCAGGGTCTGGTCAATCATGCCGGCATGACCTTGCATATCGACAACCTGCGCGGCATCAATGCGCACCACCAGGCCGAGACGGTGTTCAAGGCATTCGGCCGGGCGCTGCGCATGGCGCTGGAAATTGATCCACGCATGGGTGATGCAATGCCCTCGACCAAGGGTTCGCTGTAATGCCTGTCCAGAGCAAAGCCGAAGGGGCGGATGTCGCCATCATCGATTACGGCATGGGCAACCTGCTGTCGGTGTCGAAAGCGTTCGAGCACGTCGCGCCGTTGGCCGACATCGTGGTTACCGCCGATCCGGCGGTCATCGCGGCGGCGACGCGGGTGGTTTTTCCTGGTGTCGGTGCGATGCCGGACTGCATGCGAGAACTGGCGGCACGTGGTTTGACCGATGTGGTCAAGCAAGCTGCCGCGAACAAACCTTTCCTGGGGATTTGCCTCGGTATGCAAGCCTTGTTCGCGCACAGCGAAGAGGGCGATTGCACCGGCCTCGGCCTGTTGCCCGGCAATGTGCGTTTGTTCCCCGCTGATGCCATGAAGGATGCGGACGGCAGCAAACTGAAAGTGCCGCACATCGGCTGGAACCAGGTGCATCAAGGCATGGCGCATCCGATGTGGGCAGGAATCGAAGACAGCGCCCGTTTCTATTTTGTCCATAGCTATTATGCCGAGCCGGCTGATCCGGCAATGGTGGCCGGGTTCACCCATTATCCGTTTGCATTTACCTGTGCGGTGGCGCGTGACAATGTGTTCGCCGTGCAGTTTCACCCCGAGAAGAGTCAGGCTGCGGGCCTGCGTCTCCTCGCCAATTTCATAACCTGGGAAGGCAATCAAAGGTAAGGCCATGCTCATCATTCCGGCGATCGATCTCAAAGATGGTCAATGTGTTCGTCTTAAACAAGGCGAAATGGACAGCGCAACCGTGTTTTCCGCGAATCCGGCGGAAATGGCCGGCAAGTGGCTGGCGAACGGCGCTCGACGCCTGCATCTGGT
>CAZUSF010000280.1:0-3667 GCA_964623355.1 uncultured Thiobacillus sp.
ACGATATGGAGGGCGCTTTCAACAGCGTCAGCCTGACGCTGACGCCGGGCGCCAACGAACAGCAGGTCATCGACCGCCTCGACGAACTGCTGGCGCGCTACGGTGGCATCGGTGCGTATGACCGTCGCAACCAGTTCTCCAACCGTTTCCTGAGCGAGGAGTTGAAGCAACTGCAAACCACGGCTACGGTGTTCCCGTCCATCTTTCTAGGCGTCGCGGCTTTCCTGCTCAATGTGGTGGTGACGCGATTGATCGCCACCCAACGGGAACAGATCGCCATTCTCAAGGCGTTTGGTTATCCGCACGCCAGCATCGGCTGGCATTACGTCAAGCTGGTGATGGCGGTGGCGCTGTTCGGCGTTGCCGGAGGTACTGCGCTCGGGGTCTGGTTCGGCCGCGGCTTGTCTGGTGTCTATATGGAGCTGTACCGCTTTCCGTATCTGGAATACGTGCTGCAACCAAAGGTTGTGGCGATTGCGCTGGCGGTGACCAGCATCGCGGCGCTCAGCGGCACCTTGCTGGCGGTAGGACGGGCGATGCGGTTGCCACCGGCGGAAGGCATGCGGGCCGAGACGCCGGTGGCTTATCGCGCCACCCTGCTCGAACGCGGCGTGTTGCGCTTTGGCCTGCAACGCCTGTTCAACCAGCCGACACGCATGGTGCTGCGCCACATCGAACGGCGGCCGCTGAAATCGCTGCTCACCGTGTTCGGCATCGCCTGCGCCGGCGGCCTGATGATGGTCGGCAACTATCAGCGCGGCGCCATCGACTTCATGGTTGACGTGCAGTTTCGCCACGCCGCGCGCGAGGATCTGATGGTTACCTTCATCGAGCCGACCAGCGGTCGCGCGCTGCACGAACTGGCGCAATTGCCCGGCGTGCGGCATGTGGAAGGGTTCCGCGATGTGCCGGCCAACCTGCGTTTCGGCCAATACCATTACCGCGCCGCCGTGTTCGGCATTCAGCCCGAGGGAACCCTGCATCGTTCGCTGGACAGCGAATTGCGGCCGGTGCGGGTGCCGGCCAATGGCGTCGTTCTGACCGATCATCTGGCCAACAACATCCTGCACGTGCGGCCGGGCGACATGCTGACGGTGGAAGTGCTGGAAGGCCGCCGCCAGGTGTTGCAAGTGCCGGTGCTCGGCCTGACCAAACAGTATCTGGGGGTGTCCGCCTACATGCGGCAGGATTCGCTGAACACCTTGCTGCGCGAGGGCGACGTGGTGTCCGGCGCTTATCTGTCGCACGATCCCGGCGTGGAGACGGCGCTCTATGCCCGCTTGCACGCGCGGCCAAGGGTGCTGGGCATCGTCGCGCACGCCGCGGCGATCCGGAGTTTCTACGACACGCTGGGCGAGTTCGTGCTGTTCTTCAACATGGTGGCGACGTTGCTGGCCGCCACCATCGCCTTCGGTGTGGTCTACAACAGCGCCCGCATTGCGTTGTCGGAACGCGGCCGTGAACTGGCCAGTTTGCGTGTGCTGGGCTTCACCCATGGCGAGATCGCCTACATTCTGCTCGGCGAGCTGGCGTTGCTGACACTGGCGGCGATTCCGCTCGGATTTCTGGTTGGCGCCGGTTTGTGCGGCATTCTGGTGGTGGTGTTCGAATCTGATCTTTACCGTCTGCCGCTGGTGCTGGAACCGTACAATTTCGCGCTTGGCGCCACGGTGGTGACGCTGTCCGCGCTGATCTCCGGGCTGCTGGTCTGGCGCCAACTCGGGCGGCTGGATCTGGTCGGCGTGTTGAAAACAAGGGAGTGATTCATGACGACAAACTGGCGCGGACGTGCCGCCTACCTGCTCTTCGGCCTCGCCATCGCAGCAGCCATCGGCTACGGCTTCATGCCGCGCCCGCTGGCGGTGGAACTGGCGCCGGTGCGCAAGGGCGATCTGGCGGTGACGGTGGAAGAAGAGGGCAAGACGCGGGTGCGCGAGCGCTATGTCATTGCCGCGCCGGTCGCCGGCCACGCCCGCCGCATCGAGCTCAAGGTTGGCCATGCCGTCGCCGCAGGCCAGACCGTCGCCTTCATCGAACCGGCGCGCGCCGCCAGCCTCGACCCGCGCAGCCGCGCCCAGGCCGAAGCCGGTCTCGCAGCCGCCCGCGCTGCGTTGCAGGCCGCTTCGGAGAACGTCCGCGTTGCCGCCGCCGAAGCCAGCCTGGCGGAACAGGAACTGGCGCGCAGCGAGTCGCTGCGGCAGGCGCAATTCATCTCCCAGGCCGCGCTCGATCAGGCCCGCGCCCGCCTCCAGGCCAGTCAGGCGACAAAACAAGCGGCCGCCTATGGCGTCCAGGTCGCCCGGCATGAAGTGGAGGCCGCCCGCGCCGTCCTGATCCAGACCGCCGCCTTGACCCCGGGCGCGCAAGGCGAAACCGTGCGGGTGACCGCGCCGGTTGCCGGCCATGTGCTGAACGTGCCGCACGAAAGCGAGGGCGCGGTGCAACCCGGTCAGGCGCTGCTGGAGATCGGCAACCCGCAATCGCTGGAAGTGGTGGTGGAAGTGCTGTCCACGGCGGCTGTGAAAATCGGCGTCGGCACACTGGTCCAACTCGACCGCTGGGGCGGCGAGGACACCCTGCAAGGCCGCGTCCGGCTGGTTGAGCCGGCCGGCTTCACCAAGGTATCGGCCCTCGGTGTCGAGGAGCAACGGGTGCGCATCATCGTTGACATCAGCAGCCCGCCGGCGCAATGGCGACAACTCGGCGACGGCTATCGGGTCGAGGCCAGCTTTATCCTCTGGCAAGGCAGCGACCTGCAACTGATCCCGACCAGCGCCTTGTTCCGGCACGGCGACGGCTGGGCGGTGTTCATCGCCGACGCCGAACGCGCTCGCCTGCGCCCGATCCGCATCGGCCAGCGCAACGGCCTGGCGGCTCAGGTGATCGATGGCCTGAAACCAGGCGACCAGGTCGTCGCCCACCCGGACGACAAGATCGTCGACGGCGTCAGGATCAGGCCGCGCGGGAACTGATCAGGTGAAAGATCGGGTTTGATTCCTGCGCTTGGGGGAGCCCGGGGAGAAGCATGGTCCAGAATTCAAAACCCGAATTGCTCGCCCGCGCCAAGCAGCGTCGCGACACCCAGGATCGCGAAGATTGCCGCCGCAACGCCATGCACCAAACGGACCGGCATTCTGTCTGCGATCCGGTCTCCCAGCAAAACCGCCGGCACATTGGCGATCATCATGCCGAGCGTAGTGCCCGCCACCACCGCAAACAGTGCCTGATACTGGGCCGCCAGCGCGACGGTAGCGACTTGCGTCTTGTCCCCCATCTCGGCCAAAAAGAAAGCGACCAGGGTCGTACCGAAGACGCCGTAACTCGCAAATTTCGCATCGTCTTCTTCGAACTTGTCCGGAATCAGCGTCCAAATTGCCATGGCAATGAAAGAGATGCCAAGAATCCAGCGCAGGGCCTCCGGCGCCAGCAGTGAAGTAATCCAGGTGCCGAGGACGCCAGCCAGGGCGTGATTCGCCACCGTGGCGACCAGGATGCCAAGCACAATGGGCAACGGCTTGCGAAACTTGGCGGCAAGAATGAAGGCAAGCAATTGGGTTTTGTCACCGATTTCCGCCAGCGCGACGATGCCGGTAGAGATAAGAAAAGCTTCCACAGCAAGGTTCCTTGGTCGATTTGTGGCGATTGATTTGTGGCCATTGGTTTGTGG
>CAZUSF010000281.1:0-3646 GCA_964623355.1 uncultured Thiobacillus sp.
CTAAAGTTGTTGGGCTAACTGCCGATACTCCTGCAAGTTTAAGGAGATCTAATGCAAATCAAGCAAGCAGTTACCAGCGCACTCAATCTGGCGGATTTGCTGCCGCTGGCCGAGATCAATCCCAATCTGGTGCTGGTCTTCGCCGCGCCGGGTTTTTTCAAACAGCCTGATTTTGCCGCCCAGTTGGCGGCGGCGTTTCCCGATGCCCGGCGGATTGCGGCCTCTACCGCCGGCGAAATTTCCAACCAGGGCGTCAGTGAAAACAGCGCGGTGATTACCGCGATTCGGTTTGAACGCACGCCGTTCAAACTCGCTGCGACCGATATCGCCGGCATGGAAGATTCGCTCGGCGCCGGCCAACGTCTGGCTGAGCAGTTGCAAGCGCCGGATTTGAAAGCGGTGATGTTGCTTTCGCAGGGCGTTGCGGTGAATGGCAGCGAATTGATCGCCGGTGTGGTCAGCGTGATCGGCAAGCAGATTCCGCTCACCGGCGGTCTGGCCGGCGACAACGGGGCGTTCAGTCAGACCTGGACCCTGCTCGACAACACGGTGTCGGACAAGATGATGCTGGCCATCGGCCTGTATGGCGATAACCTCACGTTTGCGCATGGCTCGTTTGGCGGCTGGCAGAGTTTCGGCCCGGCCCGGCGCGCAACCAAAGCAATCGGCAACGTGTTGTACGAACTTGATGGCGAGCCGGCGCTGGAGATTTATCGCCGTTATCTGGGCGAATACGCCTCCGGTTTGCCGGCTTCCGGTCTGCTGTTCCCGTTTGCGATTCTGGCCGACGATCGGCAGGAAACCGGTCTGATCCGCACGCTGTTGGGGATTGATGAAACCGTCGGCAGCCTGACTTTGGCGGGTGATATTCCGGCTGGCGGCTATCTCAAGCTGATGCATGCCTCGACCGAGGCGCTGATCGATGGTGCCGAGGCGGCAGCCGAAGCAGCCCACAAAATGACGAAGGCGAGCGGCCCAGGCCTGGCGCTGCTGATTTCGTGTATTGGTCGCAAGCTGGTGATGGGCGATCGGGTCGATGAAGAGGTCGAAGCGGTGGCGGCGGTGTTCGGCCAGAACTGCGCGCTGACCGGCTTTTACTCCTACGGTGAAATCAGCCCGTTCATTGAAAGCACGGAATGCAAGCTGCACAACCAGACCATGACCATCACCTATTTGAGTGAAAAAGGTTGAACCTGATTTGAACGCAAACTTGCACCGCATGCTGGAGCGCCAGATCAAGCGCGCGTTTGGCCTGGATGCCGAAGCATGGGCCGGATTTGCGCAACAGCTGGCTGCCCTGGCCGAGGCGGGGAGCGAAACCAGGCAGCCTGAACTCGACCCGGCATGGATCAACGTCTTGTCTGGCCTGCCGACGCTGCTGGGTCGCGTGGCGGAAACCTATGCCCAGCAGGAGCGCGATCTAGCGTTGATTCGGCGCAGCCTGGAACTGTCTTCGGATGAGCTTTCCAGCGCTAACCAGAAATTTCGCGATGAGGCGCATGCCAGCGCGCAGGCGCTGGTGGCGTTGCAGCGCGCCTTCGATGCGATGCGCAAGGAGAGTGGCCAGGACGGCGAAAGTCAGTTTGCAGATTTGGTCATTCTGGCCGAGCAGGTTGCCAGCCTGACGCGGGATCGGGAACGCATTCGCAATGCGTTGGCGAAGAGCGAGGAACGCTTCGATCTCGCCATGCGCGGCGCCAATGACGGCGTCTGGGACTGGGAGATGGTCAGCAACACGGTGTATTTTTCGCCACGCTGGAAGACCATGCTGGGCCACGAAGAAGATGAAATCGGGCCGGCGTTGAACGAATGGTCAAGCCGCTTGCATCCTGAAGACCAGCCCACCACGCTGGATGCGATCAACGCGCATCTGAACGGCGAGACCAAGCATTTCGAGGCCACCTTCCGCTTTCGCCACAAGGATGGCCATTATCTCTGGATGCTGTCGCGCGGAATGGCCGTGCGCGATGCCGAAGGCAAAGCGATTCGCATGGTCGGCACGCATACCGATGTCAGTGCTCAGAAGCAGGCCGAAGAAGCGTTGATTCATGCCAAGGAAGCCGCCGAGGCGGGAAGCCGCGCCAAGAGTGAATTCCTCGCCAACATGAGCCACGAGATCCGGACGCCGATGAACGGCGTGCTTGGCATGCTCAACCTGGCGCTGGAAACCGAGCTGTCGGATGAACAGCGTGACTATCTCGGCATGGCGCATTCCTCCGCCAATGCGCTGCTGCACATCATCAATGACATCCTGGATTTCTCGAAAATCGAGGCCGGGCGGCTGGATGTCAATCCAGAACCGGTGGATGTCCGGGTGATGGCGGAAGAATTGACCCGCCTGTTCAAGCATCGTTGCGAAGAAAAGGGACTGGCTTTCGTGCAGCAGGTGGATGTCGCGCTGCCCGCGCTGCTGCTGCTCGATCCGGTGCGCGTCAGGCAGGTGCTGATCAATCTGCTTGGCAATGCGATCAAGTTTACCCACACCGGCGGCATCACCCTCGAGATCAAGCGGGTTGGGCAGGGTGTGCGTTTTGGCGTCCGGGATACCGGCATCGGCATCGCGAAAGACAATCAGGCCACGGTATTCCAGGCGTTCACCCAGGCCGATGGTTCGATCACGCGGCGTTTTGGCGGTACCGGTCTGGGGCTGTCGATTTCATATCGCCTGGTCGGCCTGATGGGCGGCTTGATCGGGCTGCAAAGCGAACTCGGCCAGGGCAGCGAGTTTTACTTCATATTGCCGATTGAAGAGCCGCGCCAGGGTCAGGTTGCCCAGGTTGCCGCGACTGAAAAAGCCTTGCCGCTGGCGCGCCAGCTCAACATCTTGCTGGCGGAAGATAACCCGATCAATCAGAAGCTCGCGGTCACCCTGCTGGCACGCGAAGGGCATCGCGTCAGTGTCGTCGATGATGGCGAAGCCGCGGTGATCGCGGTGGCGCAGGGACACTTTGATCTGGTGCTGATGGATATGCAGATGCCGGGAATCTCCGGGCTGGAGGCGACGCGCCAGATTCGCGCTGATGAAGCCGCCCGGCAGGAGCCCCGGATGCCGATCATGGCGTTGACCGCGAATGCCTACGACGAAGACCGCGACGCCTGTCTCGCCGCCGGCATGGATGCCTTCATCAGCAAACCGATCCGGCGTGATACGTTGATCGCCGCCATCGCGGCGATCGTGCCGGCGCCAGATTGAGGCTTGTTGCCGACACTACTTGCGCCAGAAGGCCGGCGTCAGCACCACCAGCAAGGTGAACAGTTCCAGTCGGCCAAGCAGCATGGCGAAGGTACAGATCCAGGTCTGAAAATCGGTCAGCACGGCATACGTCGTGGAAGGTCCGACCTGGCCCAGCCCGGGACCGGTGTTGTTGATGCAGGCGACGATGGCGGAGAACGCGGTGAGTACATCCAGCCCGGTAAACGAGAGCAGGAAACTCAGGGTGACGATGGATGACACATAGACGAAGAAAAAAACCAGTACCGCGTAAATCACTTTCTCCGGCACCGCATGCTCGCCCAGGCGGATGTTGATTTGCGCATGCGGGTGAATCAGGTGCTGCATCTCGCGGTACGCCTGTTTATAAAGCAATACCGCGCGCAGCATTTTGATGCCGCCGCCGGTGGAGCCGGCGCTGGTCGAGAAACTGCA
>CAZUSF010000282.1:0-3643 GCA_964623355.1 uncultured Thiobacillus sp.
GTGCTCATCTCGGCGATGCCGGCCTGGAAGGCGCTGTAATGCTCCAGCTCCTCGACGCGCTTGCGTTCGGCGATATCGATATTGATGCCGCGCCGACCCAGATAAACGCCGGCCGCATCGAACACCGGTCGGCAAGCGTGCTCGATCCAGTGATAGCCGCCATCCGGCCGCCGGATTCGCAGCGCCATCATCGAATGCGGATGCTGCTCGGAATGTTCCAGGTTGTGCAGCAGATGTTCGCGCCACACTGTCTGATCGATTGGATGCAACAGACTTTCGAACAAATCGGGGTCGGCGATGAATTCCGCCGGCGCATGCCCGCAGATCGCCTCGCAAGCCGGGGAGACATAACGATAGCGGCCATCGGCGCCAAGCCAGTAGTCCCAGTTCCAGGAATATTCGGCCAGGATCCGGTAGCTCTCCTGGCTGTCATGCAGCGCTTTCTCGCGCTGTTCGACGGCGGCGGCCATCGCATTGAAACTGTGCGCCAGAAGACCGATTTCATCACGCGACTCGAGCGCCACGCGGGTGCTGTACTCCCCCTCAGCGATCTGCTGCGAGGCTTGCGCCAGGGTCATCAAGCGACGCGTCATGAAACGGTTGAGCAGCAGGCCGATGGCGCCGAACGCAACCAGCAGCAATATCACCAGCCCGGCCACCTCCTGCCGCCAATACTGCAACGCGATATCGCGCTTGCTGTCGACCGGGATGCGAATGCTCATGACGCCGCGCAGATCGCCGGGCTGATAGCCATAGCCGGCTTCATAGCGCCGCCGGATGGTCGGCGGCGCGGTCTCTGGCGTGTCGTGACAGCGCAGGCAATACAGTTCGGTCCAGATCGGCGCGGTGAAGTGGAAATAAGTTCTGCCGTCCTTCGACGTGTCGGTCTGGGTGTATTCCGTCGCTTTCGGATGCTGGCGAAACCAGGCCATCGCGGCAAGTTCGTCGGCATCGGCCTGATTCAGCGGATTGCGCGGCCGATCCGAGACGTTGTTGAAGCGGACGCCGCTTTGCGTCCAGTGGGGAAAATCCTCGGCAATGCGCGACATCGCGTGCGCCGGCAGGAAACCGAGCGTGTGATCGTCGAGTGGCAGGCCGCTATCGATGAACTGCTTGTGATACACCCGCCGCGTCGCCATCAACGCAGCGCGCAAATCGAGCGCCTGCTGATGCATCCGCTCCTGGGCATCGGCCTCGATCGCGCGATAGTGAATCGTGATGGCGAGGCCGGACAGACCGAACATGACTGCGCCCAGAATCAACCTGATCTTCAGCCGCAGACTCATGTCGAGTACCCCTTCCGCGCCAATGCAAGGCGCTTAATCTGTCCTGCGCAAGTTGCAGGTTGGGCAAAGCGAAGCGTGCCCAACTTGACCACATATGCTGTTGGGCACGCTTCGCTTTGCCCAACCTACGAGTTATTTCACGTGTGTTATTTCACGTGTGTTATTTCACGTTAAGCCGATATCTCCGTTACATCATTGCGGCGACGCCCCCGGCCCGCTGACCCCTTGTTGCAAAGGCAACTCCAATACCAGGCGGGCACCACGACCAGGACCGTCGCTCTCCAGCGTGACCTGCCCGCCGGCTTCTGCCGCAAAAACCACCACCGAGGGCAAACCAAAACCGGTACCGCGCGGTTTTGTGGAGTACCCAAAACGGAACAGGCTGGCATGCTCTTCCGGCGTAAAACCGACGCCGTTGTCGATCAGCGTCAGCCGGAAGCGATTGTTGGCCAGCGCTTCGGCGCTGATCTCGATGCGGCCGGTGACGTTTTCCCCGCGCCGCCGCTCTTCGATCGCCTCGATGCTGTTGCGCAGCGTATTGACCAGGGTTTGCAGCATCAGGTTTTGCGACAAACTGACCCACTCAACCGCTGGATCCACCTTCAATGCAACCTGGATGCCAAGTTTGGCGCAGGCATCGCCCTGCATTTCCAGCGCTGAATTGATCGCTTGCGTCAGGCTGAAACTGTCGCGCTGGCTGCTGGGTACTACCGCGCTCTGCTGAATGTGCACCATGTCGGAGATATGCCGCACGCTATCGCCAATCCGGCGCGCCGGCTGACTCAGGGTGTCTTCGATCAATTGGCGAATCGCGCGCGCGGCTTCAAGCTGGATCATGAACTGGCGCTGGGTCAACGCCTGGGCCGGTGAGTGGGGTGACGAATCAGCTGACGAATCGGCTGACAAGCTGGAACCCATCAAACCCGCAAACTCGGCCTGGCCACGGCTGGCGTTGGTTTCCAGCAAAGTCGCCACGCGCAGCATCTCGACGCTGGCATGCTGGATCTGCGCGGCATTCTGGATCACCGAGGTAATTGCATTGCCGACGTTATGCAGCACCGAGGTGCTCATTTCCGCGATGCCCGCCTGGAAGGCGCTGAAGCGTTCAAGCTCTTCCGTCCGCTTGCGCGCGCTGATGTCGACTGAAATATTGCCGCTGCCCAGCAACACCCCGTCCGTATCGTGGATTGGATACTTGCGGGTAAGGTACAGGCGCACTTCGCCGTTCGGGCTGATCACCGGTTCTTCCCGCAGCAGGAATTCGCCCGGCGGCAGCGTTTGCGCCTGCCGATCATCCGCCATGTAGCTGCGAACCGGCTCCTGATCCAGCGCCATATTGAATATCTCGGCATCGGTCTTGCCGATCAAATTCGCTGCCGAGGCATGACCGCTGGCCTGGGCGAAAGCCAGGTTGGTCGCCACCACGCGCAGATCGAGGTCTTTCACCACGATGATGTCGTGGCTGTGCTCGACCACCGCCGCCAGCGCGGCAATCCGCGCCTCGGCCTGGATGCGCGCAGTCAGATCAACCACGCCGCAAGCGAACTGGACATCCTGGCCAGACTCATCCGGCAGCCGCGCGATATGCAGTTCGCCGATGAAACCGACGCCATGGCTGTCCCGGAAGCGCATCCGGCTGACCTGGCTGGCGCCGGAGTCACTGGCAGACTTCACCGCGCGCGCAAGTTCCGCTTCTTCCGCTGGTTCAATCAACCGCCGCAGGTAAGGATTGCGTACGCCGTTGTCGTTCAAACCAAACAGCGCACTCGCCTTGGCGTTGACTTGCAGCACCTGGCCAGTGCGATCGATCACCAGCATCGCCAGCGGCAGATACGAAAACAACTTGGCGAAGCGATCCAGCGCGCGATCAGAAATGGCCTGTGCTTCGCGCAGTTCGGCATTCTGGATTTCCAGCTCGGCCTGATAGATGCGCAGATTTTCAACCAGGCTGTCGAGTTCGATGTTTTCCCGCGCCAGCAGTTGATCGGCCAGATCGAACTCGCCGCGCTGCAAGGCCGAGCGGGCACGCGCCTCTCTTTCTTGCGCGATGTCAGTCAGGGTTTCGGAGGAATCCGGAGAAGGTTTTTTAGTCATGATCCGTCGTTACAAACATTTGTGTATGCATCATTTGTTTACACATATCCAGCCTTCGCAGGGTGCGCGCGGCAAAGGCGGAGAACGCTGTAGGAGCGTCCGCTTGCGGCGCGAGCGTTGAGGGATCGGCCCGCAAGCGGAGCCTCCTACCACGCCGTCAACTGCCGAATTTCTGTTCATCTAACGCGCCGCATCCCGGCCTGGCTCATGATTGCCGGCAATACCGCGAATCGCCGCCATCAGGTCGTCGAATTCAACCGGCT
>CAZUSF010000283.1:0-1514 GCA_964623355.1 uncultured Thiobacillus sp.
ATATCGATCCGGATGACGCCGCCATCGCCACCGCCATCATCGGCATGGCCAAAGGTCTGGGAATCGGTGTGACTGCCGAAGGCGTGGAAAACGAGGAGCAACTGGCATTCCTGAAACAGGCGGGCTGCCAGATTGTGCAAGGGTACTACTTTGGTACGCCGCTGCCGGCCGAAGACCTGGTCAAACTGGTGCGACAGGTCCGGCAGCAGAATCTCGGCGTTGACAGCCAGTTTGACCTGCAACACCTGCCGCCGCCGTGACCGCACCGCTGTGCGGTTTCAACCCGCGTAGTTGCGCAGCAAGCTGAGGTTTTGCAGCCGAATATTGCGTCCCTTGACGTGGATATAGCCGTCCTTCGACAGGCGATTCAGCACGCGCGAGAAGGTTTCCGGCGCCAGATTGAGTTGCGATGCGATGGTCTGTTTGTTGGAATCCAGTTCGAGGTCGAAACTGTCCGCCTCGATCGGCACATGCTGGGTCAGATATTGCACAACGCGTTGCGCGCTGTTGAGTTGCACGCAGGTCTCCATGTTCTCGATCAAACTGCACATGCGTTCACACATGCGCGCCATCAAGGCATTGGAAAAATCGCAGTTGTGCAGCATGGCCTGAATCAGCACCTGCTTTTCGATCACCATCAGCAAGGTATCCCGATTCGCTTCGGCGGCCACCGGACACGGCTTTTGCGGCAACACCGCCTCTTCACCGAAGGTATCGCCAGCGCCGGCAAGATGCACAATCATTTCCGCGCCGTTGGAGGCCGGCAAAAAGAGTTTGATTTGCCCGGCGATAACCAGATGCATGCCTCTGGGTATGTCGCCTTTCTGGAACAAAGCTTCATTCTTGCTGACACGATACTCGTAAGTCCCTTTCGCCAAGCGACCAAGTTCCGTTGCATCGAGACTGCGAAACAGTTTTTGCCGCGACAGAATTTCAGGAATCGAGTGCCGTGTTTCCAACATCATGGTGCATTTCCACCTGTTTATTCGACTGCGGATTTGCAGACAATTGCAGTGTAGGAGCGCCAAGCCTTGGTTGGAGGCAGGGGTATAGCCGATCAATTTTGTCGAGATACCACTAAAGTAGTATCTGCATGTTTGATAATCCATTGATTCTGCTAGCCTTTGATCCTGCAGCCTGATCCAGAAGCAACCTTATGAATATAAAGTGGTATCCCTCCTTTGCCTGGCAAACAGGCCATCCGAACGACTCAGAATCCGGAAAGCGCACAACATGGAAACTCTGATGCAGAAATCCTGGCGTACCGTTTTCGGTCGCTCCATTCTGTTCGGCCTGGCTTTATCGCTGATCGCCATTACCGCAATCGGCGTCGGCGGCATGGCGGTCTCGGTGATTGTGGCCGAGCGGGTGCAAGGCAGTGGCAGCGCCATCAACGTCGCCGGCAGCTTGCGCATGCAGAGCCATCGCATGGGCAGCATGGTGCTGTCGGATGCCGAAAATCAGGTCACCGATCATCACTACCTGCTTGCCAGTATTGCCCGCTTCGAAACCAG
>CAZUSF010000283.1:1614-3641 GCA_964623355.1 uncultured Thiobacillus sp.
ATCCGCAACCTGCGCAGTGTGCTCGGCGTTGCGCTGGCACTGACCATCCTGGTGGTACTGGCCGCCATTTACATCATTCGTCGCAGTGTGCTCGCCCCGCTTTCGGATCTACTCCAAAGCGCCACCCGAATCGCCCGCAGCGACTTCAACGCGCGCGCGCGCCATGTCGGCGAAGACGAACTCGGCCAGGTGGGTCGCGCATTCAATTTCATGGCGGCAGAACTGGCTCACAACTACCAGGAACTGGAACAACGGGTTGCGCAAAAGACCGAAGAACTGACCCGTAGCAACCAGTCGCTCGGCCTGCTGTATCACGCCATCGCCAACCTGCACAACGCGCCGTTGGCGCCGGAAACCTACCAGGTCATGCTGCAGGAAATCGAACAGGTGCTCGACATCTCCGGCAGCATGGCGTGTCTGCTGCCCAAGCACGGCGGCCCCGCGACGCTGCTTGCCTCGACCATGGAAGGCTGTCCGGAACGCGGTGAAGGCGATTGCCCGCGATGCCTGAATCATGCTGAAGCCGAATCCGGCTGGGGCTATACCGATCACGGCAAGCACTCGATACTGACCATTCCACTGCAGGACAAAGCGGGTATTCACGGCATGTTGCGCCTGTCACTGCCGCCCGGCCGCCATCTCAACACCTGGCAGAACCGTTTGCTGGAAGCGCTGACGCGACATATCGGCATCGCGCTTGGCATCTCGCGCAAGACCGAACAGGATCGACTGCTCGCCTTGCAGGAAGAACGCTCGATCATCGCCCGCGAACTGCACGACTCGATCGCCCAATCGCTGTCTTACATGAAGATTCAGGCCAGCCTGCTGCAACCCGTTCTGGCCGATCCGGCACGCCGGGAAGAAGCTGAAGCCACACTGCATGATCTGCGCGAAGGCATCACCACGGCGTACCGCCAACTGCGCGAATTGCTTGCCACCTTCCGCCTGAAAATGGATGGCGATTTCCGCAACCTGCTGACTACAGCGGTGGATGATTATGCGAATCGCGGCGGCCTCAAAATCAGCCTTGAAGCCAACCTTGCCGGCTGCCATTTGACACCCAACCAGGAAATCCACAGCCTGCAAATTGTCCGCGAAGCCCTCTCCAATGTGGTCCGCCATGCCCAGGCCAGCGAAGCCTGGGTGCGCATCCTGCATGCCGGTGGTGGCGAGATTGAAATCAGCGTCGAAGATAACGGCCTCGGTATTACCGCCCCCAGCGATGCCTTCCATTACGGCCTGAGCATCATGCGCGAACGCGCCCACGGCCTGCATGGCCAGATCAGCGTTACGCCGCGACCGCAAGGCGGCACGCTGGTCAGCCTGCGCTTCCACGCCCAGGCCACCGCAACCTACCCTGTTCTACTGCCTGAGATGCCATGACCCTGGAAAAGCAAACCGTCGTCATCGTCGACGACCACCCCCTGTTTCGCCGTGGCCTCACCCAACTGCTCGGCACCCTGCCCCGCTTTACCTTGCTGGGCGAGGCTTCATGCGGCAAGGACGGCATTCAGCTGGTGAAAAACGTGCATCCCGATCTGCTCTTGCTCGACCTCAACATGAAAGACATGAGCGGCCTCGATGTGCTGCGTGAATTGAAGTCGAGCGACCTGGATACCCGCATCGTGATGATCACCGTGTCGGATCAGGCGGAAGACCTGGTTGCCGCGCTGCGCGCCGGCGCCGATGGCTATCTGCTGAAGGACATGGAGCCGGAGCAGATGCTGGAAAACCTGCAATCCGTGGCGGATGGACGCATCATCGTCTCGGAAGCCTTGACGCATATGCTGGCGGTGGCGCTGCGCCAGCAGAAACGGCCGGAAAATCCGGATGAGGCCGGCATGACCGAGCAGGAACTTCGCATCCTGGAGCGCATCGCCAACGGCAAGAGCAACAAGCTGATCGGCAAGGAACTCGACATCGCCGAAGGCACCGTCAAGGTCCATGTCAAACACATCCTGCGCAAACTCAACCTGCGTTCACGCGTCGAAGCGGCAGTGTGGAGCGTGGAGAATCTGCACAAGAAA
>CAZUSF010000284.1:0-3620 GCA_964623355.1 uncultured Thiobacillus sp.
TGAAGGCATAAACCCACTTGATAGACATCTTTCTCTCCCGGTTGTTTTGCCATGCTTTGGCAAAACGTAAGCATCGCATATCGATGCTTGGCGAGTCAGCCCCGGGTGAGCTGACCAGGGGCGGATTGGGTCGGTTTTTTTGGCATGGTTCGCTGTCTGTATTTCTGGTCGAATAGCTTCTTTTTGGCCGCCCGTGTTTGATGATCTCTTCACCCACCCTGGTGTTGTTCAATTACGACTGGGATCGCGCCGGTTTTGCCCGCTGGCAAGACGCGTTTCCAATGCACAGCGCCGGCTTCGATCTGTTCAGCTTTCCCAGCAATGCGCATCTGGTGAACTTCGATATCGAGCGATTCGTCACCCGTCTGGCGCGCCAGGCAAAGCGCAAGGGCTGGCGGGCGGTGGTGTCGAATCACGAGCAGTTCGGCGCGCTGGCGGCGGCCTTGCTGGCCGAGCGCATGGGTTGGCCGGGAACGCCGGTGGATGCCGTGCTGGCTTGCCAGCACAAGCTGCATGCGCGGCGGTTATTGCAGGAAGTCGCGCCAGAAGCCAATACCAGCTTCGAACTGCTGCCGGCGTTGTACGGCGAGCCGATTCCGGACGGCCTGCACTATCCGGTGTTCGTCAAACCGGTGAAGGCGGCGTTCTCGGTGCTGGCGCGGGTGGTGCACAACCGCGCCGAACTGGCCGAGTTGACCCGTTTCAGCTGGTCGGAATTGTGGGTCATCCGGCATCTGGTGGAACCCTTCGAGCGCGTCGCGCGCCGGCGTCTGCCGGAGGCTGGCAGCGCGCATCGGATGCTGCTGGAACAGCCGGCGACGGCGGCGCAATACAACCTCGACGGCTACTTTTTCAACGGCGAGATGCGGCCGCTGGGCATCGTCGAATCGGTGATGTATCCCGGCACCCAGGCCTTCATGCGTTTTGTCTATCCGTGCGGCTTGCCGGATGCCGGGCGTTTGCGGGCGCTGGATGTGGCGCGCCGGTTTCTGCATGCGGCGGGGTTCGATCACGGTCTGTTCAACATGGAATTTTTCTACGACGCGGCGACCGATCGGCTGACCGTGATCGAGTTCAACCCGCGCATGGCGGCGCAGTTTTCCGACCTGTATCAACGCGTCGATGGCATTGACCTGCATCGCGTCGCACTGGAACTGGCGCATGGCCGTGACCCGGCTTTGCTGCCGCGAACAGCGCCGACGGCGGGCATCGCCGCCAGTTTCGTCTATCGCAGTTTCGATCCGGCGGCGCGCCCCGCCATTCCCGGCGCGGCGGAGGAACACGCGCTGGCGCGGGCGTTCCCGGATGCGCTGCTGTTCCATTACGCCAAGACGCCCGGACAGATCGAGCGCGACTTCAAATGGCTGGGCAGTTACCGCTACGGCATCCTGCATCTGGGCGGGCGAGATGCCGTCGATCTGCGCGAACGCTGCGCTCGGGCGAGTGAACTCCTCGGTTGGCGCAGCGTCTGTGTGGATCAAAACCCTGAAACCGGCACACCCTGGCCGGTCAATGCCTTATCCCTGGAGAAGTCCTGATGATCCGTTACGCCCTGCTGGTACCTTTATTGATGTTGTCGCTGGCCGGTTGCGGGCCGATGTCGGCGCAAAACCCCTCCGGCGCCTACAGCCCGGTGAATGCCTTTACGGAAGGCGAGGACGCGCATCTGCTGCTCAACGGCGCCGATGTGGTGGCGTATTTCACCCAGGGCGCTTACCAACCCGGTAATGCCGAGTTCAGTAGCCGGCATGATGGTGTCGACCTGCGCTTCGCCAGCGCCGAACACAAGGCGCTGTTCGAGCAGGAGCCGGCGAAATATCTGCCGCAGTTCGGCGGCTACTGCGCCAACGGCATCGTCTACGGCATCCCCTGGGGCGGCGATGCCGATACCTGGAAAATCATCGACGGCAAGCTGTACATCTTCGGCGGCCAGGCTTCCATGGACGCGTTCGAGCTGGATGAAGCCGGCAATCTGGCGCTGGCGAATCAGTACTGGACAGAGGAAATCGCCGGCGGCAACAGCTTCTTGCAGCGCGTCAAACGTCTGGTATTGCGCGTACCGCATTACCAATCGGGTGAAGAACTGGCCAATGCCGTGGCGGCGGCGAAAAACACAGGAACGGCCCAGTGAACACACCCCGCCTGATCCAGATCGGGCATGTAGACCCGGCAGCGACGCGCGCCGAACTGATCGCCGGACTCACCGCGCCGCGGGCCGCGTTGTCCCCAAAGTTTCTTTACGACGCGCTCGGCTCGCGCCTGTTTGCCGCGATCACCGAATTGCCCGAGTACTACCTGACGCGCACCGAGGCGGCGATCTTCCGCCAGCACCTGGGCGAGATGGCCGACGCGCTCGGCCCGGTGGCGACACTGGTCGATCTCGGCGCCGGCAACTGCGAGAAAGCGGCGCGGCTGTTCGCGGCGTTCGCGGTGCAACGTTATGTCGCCGTCGATATTTCCGCCGACTACCTGCGTGAATCGCTCGACCGGCTGCAATACCAGCATCCGGCGATGCAGATGCTGGGCATCGGCCTGGATTTTTCGCAGACGCTGAACTTGCCGGCGGAAGTCGGCCCCGGACCGCGCACGCTGTTCTATCCCGGTTCCAGCATCGGCAATTTCACGCCGGATGAGGCGCTGGTTTTTCTGCGCCAGGTACACGCCGCCAGCCAGGGCGGCAACCTGCTGATCGGCGTCGATCTGGTCAAGCCGGACGCGGTGCTGGTGCCGGCCTACGACGATGCGCTGGGGGTGACGGCGGCGTTCAACCGAAACTTGTTGCTGCACCTCAACCGCTTGATCGATGCCGATTTCGATATTGCCGATTGGCGCCACATTGGCCTGTTCAACCACGCCGAATCACGCATCGAAATGCATCTGGAAGCGGTGCAGGACTGCAGCGCCAGCTGGCCCGGCGGCGCGCGCTTGTTCAGCGCCGGCGAGCGCATCCACAGCGAGAATTCCTTCAAGTGGTGGCCGGACGATTTTGCCGATCTGCTGCGCCAGGCCGGCTTCACGCAGGTGCGCCAGTGGCGCGACGAACGCGACTGGTTCGCGGTGTTCGCGGCCTTTGCGTGATGCGTTACAGCGCGCAGGTGCGAAAGCCGTTATGAACGTCGTTGCGATCCGGCCGGAAGAAATTGCGATAGCGCGGATGCGCCAGGCGCGGCGCGGTGGCGCTGCTGGCGCCGCGCAGCACGTAGCGGTCGCCGAACCAGGGCGCGGAATAGTCGCGATAGGCATGCGCGACGAAGCCGGGGTAGGGCAGGAAGCGGCTGGCGGTCCATTCCCAGACGCCGCCCCAGTTGAATTCAGGCCGCGTCAGCGCGGCGACTTCCCATTCCGCTTCACTCGCCAGCCGGCGTCCGGCCCAGCGGCACCAGGCATCGGCTTCATGCCAGGTCAGATGCACGGCGGGCTGATCCAGATTCACTGCGCGCCAGTAGCCGAAATCCCGAATTTTCCAGATATCACCCTGCCGACGCAGATAGCGCGGCGCGGCAACGCCGCTGGCTTCAACATAAGCCAGATAGCGCCGCCAACTGACCACCTGGCTGTCGATCTCGAACGCCGGTATTTCGACGGGATGCGCGGCGAGTTCGTTGTCGAAGGCAAAGCCG
>CAZUSF010000285.1:0-3608 GCA_964623355.1 uncultured Thiobacillus sp.
GAACCCGGCGGCGGCCAGCAACATCAGCGCATTGAGCGTGGAAGCCAGCAACAGTGCCAGCGCGGCGGGCTGGAAGATCATGCGTAGCGCCTCTGAATCCGTGGGAGCGGGCTTGCCCGCGATGCAACGCTGGTCATCGCGGGCAAGCCCGCTCCTACCGGGTAAATGCTGACTGTTTCGCTCATGCCGTCACCTGCCCATCGCGAATCTCCACCACCCGCTCGACCAGGCCGAACTCGAACACCAGCGGATCGTGGCTGGACAGGATGACGCTGCGGCCCTGCGCGCGCAGGTCGGCGAAGATGGCCAGGATCTGGCGCGACAAGACGCTGTCCAGATGCGCGGTCGGTTCATCGGCAAGGATCACTTTCGGGTCGTTGATCAGCGCCCGGGCGATGGCCACCCGCTGCGCCTCGCCGCCGGACAGCCATTGCGCCCTGGCCTCGGCGCGTCCGTCGAGGTCGAAGTCGGCCAGCAATTGCAGCGCCCGCGCCCGCACTTCGGCATACGGCCGCCCGGTCGGCGTCGCCGGCAGCATGACGTTCTCCAGCACTGACAAACCGCGAATCAACTGGAATTGCTGGAATACGAAACCGAAGGTGGCGCGACGCAGTTCGGTCAGGAAACGCTCGGGCAAGGCGGAGATGTCGCGGCCGTCGAAGCGCACGCGGCCGCTGGAGGGCCGCGTCAGACCGCCGATCAGACCGAGCAGCGTGGTCTTGCCGGAACCGCTTGGGCCGCGCAACGCGGTGATCCGGCCTGGCTCGATAGCGAAGCTGACCTCGCGCACAGCGGTAAATTCGTTCGGCTGGCCGGCGTTGAAGGTCTTGCTGACCTGGACGAGTTCGATCATGTCGTCCTTACTCCCGCATCACTTCGTCCGGGTCCAGCGTCGCCGCGCGCCAGACCGGCGCGATGGTGGCGGCGACATAGGGCAGCACGGTGAGGAAGAACAGGGTGGCAATCTGCGCCAGGTCAATCTGCGGCGCCAGGCTGAACTTCGGATACAGCACCGACCAGCCCTTCAGCACGGCGGTGAACAGCGGCGCATCGGCATAGAACACATGCAGCCAGGCCAGCACATAGCCGACCAGGAAGGCGCAGACCGACAGCAGCGCGCCCTCCCACAGCTTCATGCGCAGCACATCGCCGGTATCCCAGCCCAGCGCCTTGAGGATGCCGATTTCACGCCGCTCTTCGGCGGACAGGCCGGACGCCTTGTCCCAGGCCAGCAGCGCAAAGGCGAGCATGATCGTCGACAGAAAAGTCAGCAGCACGCCCTGCCGCCAGTTGAACACCGCCTCGTAGGTGCGGCGCATTTCATCACGCGCGATCACCCGCGCGCCGGGCAGGCGGTCCAGCACCTTTTCCGCCACCTTGCGCACTTCGCTCGGGTTCGACACGGTCAGTGCGAGGTCGGTGTAACGCCCCGGCTCGATGCCGAAGAAGGCGCGCAGGTCGGCGGGGTTGACCCGCATCAGATCGGCGCTGGCCAGTTCGGATTCGGACTCGAATACCCGGCTGATGTTGAATGCAAAGGGTTTTCCATCGAAGCCGCGCAGCGACAGCACATCGCCCACCCCGACGCCAGCGGCCCGCGCCAGCGCCGCGCCGATCTCGATCTGCCCCGGCGCCGGCGGCGCATCGTTCGGCGCCAGCAAGGTGTAATTGGCTTGCGCCGCCGGATCGTAGTGATACCCCCACAACCGCCCTTCCGCGGCACGCACGCCGCGCAGGCCGCGCAGTTCATCCAGCCAGGCATCCGGCAGCAGATCATGGCGGCCGGCGGTGATGCGCTGCACCACCAGTTCCGGCGCGTCGGCCAGCAACTGGCGCGCCTCGCGGCGCAAGGCATCGCCGTACAGCACCACCGAGGCGAGCAGAAACACCAGCAGCGTATAGGCCATGAACAAGCCCAGATTGCGACCGCGCCGGCGCCCGAGATTGGCTACCGAGTAATCGATCAGACCGCGCTGGCGTTCGAACCAGGCAGAGCGGAACAGGTTCATGGCGGTGGCGGCGGCATCAACGAGCCGGCGGGAAAATGCTCCAGCGCCAGCGGGTGATCCTGAAACGCCGCATGCCGGTCGGCCTGGCTGGCGTGGCGGGTGTAGCGTGCCTCGGTGAACAGCGCCGGGTCGGTCAGCCGGTCCAGGCTGGCCCGCGCCTGGCCCTGACGCAATTCCGCTTCATGCGCCGCTGCCAGCCGTCCGCTGTCGAGCAGGATCAGCAGCAGCGCCAACACGCCCACCCCCAACGCCCACATCGCCAGCGTGGAACCGCGTTGCTTGCGTTGTGGTGTCATCCAGTGCCTCGAAAATTGTGGGTCTAACGATCCATCCATCAGTCGATGCTAATACCTGCCTTGCGCGCCAGGCTGCGGCATTTTGTCGCAGCCTGAATCGTTCCCGCTTCAATCACCGAAATTGGTCCTGACGCTGCGCGCGCTTTCCACCCAGGGGTGGTCCGGCGGCACCGTTTTGACCTGGCCGGCAACTTCTTCCAGCGGCACCGGCAGGCTGGATTCACCGCGCGCGGCGATCATGAAACCGTAGTTTTTACTTTCAATCAGGTCAGCCGCCGCCGTACCCAGGCGAGTGGCGAGCAGGCGGTCGGCAGCGGACGGCGTGCCGCCACGTTGCAGGTGACCGAGGATGGTCGGGCGGGCTTCCAGGCCGGTCAGCAGTTGAAGCTGGCGGGCCAGTTTCAACGTGCGTTCGGCATAGACCAGCTCGGGTTCCGGGTCTTTCGCTTTCTTTTCCTTTTTCTTCGCGGCGGCGAGCTGCTGCGCGGCAAACTCCTCCTGCGAGATCGCGCCCTCGGCGACGGCGACAATGGAGAACGGTTTGCCCTTCTGTTTCCGGACCTTGATCGCTTCCGCGACGATTTGCACGTCATACGGAATTTCCGGAATCAGGATCACGTCAGCGCCGCCGGCGATGCCTGCGCCCAACGCCAGCCAGCCGGCGCGATGTCCCATGATCTCGACCACGATGATGCGGTGATGGCTGTGCGCGGTGCTGTGCAGGCGGTCGATGGCATCGGTAGCGATGCCGAGCGCAGTATCGAAACCGAAGGTGGTTTCGGTCAGCGCGACGTCGTTGTCGATGGTTTTCGGCAGGGTCACGATATTCAGGCCGGCCTGTTTCAGGCGTAGCGCGTTCTTCATGGTGCCGCCGCCGCCCAGGCAGACCAGGCAATCGAGATTGTTGGCGTGGTAATTAGCGACGATGGTCTCGGTCATGTCGACCACTTTGCCGTTGATCGGCATCTTGTGCGGCTTGTCGCGGCTGGTGCCGAGGATGGTGCCGCCGAGGGTAAGGATACCGGCCAGCGTGTCGCTATCCAGCACCATCGTGCGGTTTTCCATCAAGCCGCGAAAGCCGTCGCGAAAACCGATGATTTGCATGCCATAGCGGGACAGACAGGCTTTGCCGACACCGCGAATTGCCGCATTGAGACCCGGCGTATCGCCGCCGGAGGTGAGGATGCCGATTTTTTGAGTCATGGATTACGTCACTTGTTACGTCACTAGCAGTTGAATGAAATGGCCGGCGGATTGTCATGCGAGCGCCGCCTGGAGGCCAGCGCCGGAAATGACTTTAATC
>CAZUSF010000286.1:0-3606 GCA_964623355.1 uncultured Thiobacillus sp.
CGCACGCTGCAGCGTCTGCGTGACGGCCAGATCAAGCTGCTGGTCGCCACCGACGTCGCCGCGCGCGGCATCGACGTCGCCGGCATCAGCCACGTCATCAACTTCGACGCACCGCGTCAGGCGGAAGACTACGTGCACCGCATCGGCCGTACCGGCCGCGCCGGCCGTACCGGCATCGCCGTCACCTTCATTGCCGGTCGCGAACGCGGCCTGGTGCGTGATATCGAGCGTTTCACCGGCCAGCCAGTGCGGGTTGACGTGATTGCCGGCCATGAGCCGCAAGCCCGTCCGGAACGCAGCTTCGGCGGCAAGCCGCGTTCAGGCGGCGGCAAGGATTGGGGCAACAAGCCCCGTTCCAGCAGCGGCGGTGGTTATCAGGGTCGCGGCGGCAGCTGGGCCGGCCAGAACGCCGGCCAGGGTCAAGGTTACGCAGGTCGCGGTCGCAGCGATGACACGCGTGGCAGTTCGTTCGGTGCGCCGGCGGCTTCCGCTGGCAACGGCGGCGGCTGGCAAGGCAAGTCGGATGCGCGTGATTCACGTCCGGCCTGGAACAAGCCGGATGCACGTCCGGTATCCGCCAAACCGGCGCATTCCTGGGAACGTCCGGAAATGTCGGGCGAAGCACGCAAGACCAGCAGCTGGTCGAAGCCGGAAGTTCGCCCTGCCTACAAGAACGCACATAGCCAGAATGAAGACCATCGTCCGGCAGCCACCAAGCCGCGCGGCCGTCAGAGCTGGTAATACCGCGACAGCGGTTGCAAGCTGAAAAGGCGCCCTGCGGGGCGCCTTTTTGTTTGGGTATGCGGAAAACGAGTTGTCGCGGAATGCTGGCAGATCGCTGCCGTGAATCTGCAGCGAGTATTGGGAGATTTAGCCCGGATATTTCATAAATGCTCGCGCGCCCTCACTGGCCCCTTGTCCGCACTGAAAAGTTTCGCTCAGTCGGGCGTATGAATAACTACGCCGCTCCTTCGCGAAATTCCCATTGCAAACAAGGGCCTGCGCGATCATCACGCGAATTTATGAAATATCCGGGCTAGTTTGCTAGGTGAAGACTTGATACAGCCGCAGCTTCTGTTTGGTGCTAGCGCAAACCCAGCAAACGCTGGCATTCATGGAGGTCTCGACCGGCGTGTCGAACACCACGCCACAGCGGGGACAGCGTTGCTCGACCAGCGGCAGAGTCCATTGCGTCGGTTCGGCCCAGGATTGCAGGGTGACGGCGTGATGTTGGCAAACATCCTGACACATGCCGCAACCGGTACAGGCGCGATGGCGCAAACGGTAGGCCGGGGTTTCTGCATCGAATTGAATCGCGGCCTCGGGACACACCCGGCTACAGGCATGGCAGCCCACGCAGCGACTGGCATTGAGACGAATCACCCAGGGCATCAGGGCATCGTCTCCGTCAGGCAGGTATTCGCCAGGCGGCTTTGCTTGTTCCTTTGCTTGCGCCCACTCCGGCTCGGGCGGCGCACCGATCAACACCGCCGCCGGCTGCTGCGTCAGCGCGCGAAAAAATCCTCGCCGGGCATGCTTCTCTGCTGCGCTTGCGGTGTTGAGCAGCGCTGACCAGGTTGCCAGCGTCACCTCGCGCGACACAATGGAATGCCGCCCACGCTGGCGCAGGGCGGCATTCAGATGCGCCAACCGGCTGGACAGCTTCTCGCCCTGGCCGCGCGGACAGCGATCGCAATCGCCATGCGCCAGCAACCAGACATATCGGCCGGCTTGATAGGCGCGCAACAGCTCGCCCAGGCCGATGGCATGCAAACAGGCGATGTGACCGGGTCCGTCAGGGTGGGCGACTTGGTTGCCCCCCTCATTAACAACACCGTCACCACCAGCACGATCGCAGGCAGCCAACATGGCGTTGCTGCCGGCCACCGGGCGACTGGCCAAAACCAGCGGCAGAACGATGGCCTGACTTGGGCAGGCTGGCACGCAGAGACCACAGCCATCACACTGGCTGCTATCAAATTCGAGCGCGGCGTCGTCCAGCCGCCAGGCTCTTTTCGGGCAAACATCGACGCAAGCGTGGCATGAAGCGGTCTCGATGGCGGCATGCACGCAGCGCGCGCCATCGAGTTCCGGCAGTCGGACCTCCCCAACCGCTGTCATACCCATTACTGCGTCCAATTGCTGCGTTTAATTACTGCGACCAGTTACTGCGCCAGAACCCATGCAATCACTTTTTTCAGATCGGCATCGTTGATCTTGGCCTGCGCCGGCATCGGCACCGGACCCCAGATGCCCTTGCTGCCGGCTCGCACTTCTTTCGCCAGTTTGTCGGCGGCGTTGGCATCGCCTTTGTATTTGTTGGCGATGCTCTTGTAGGACGGGCCGACCACTTTTTTATCCAGGGCATGGCAGGCCATGCAGCCGTTGGACTTGGCTGCGGCCTCATCGGCGGCGGCCTGTCCGACCGAGACGAGCAGGCCGAGCGCGAGGGTGAGGGGAATAAGGCGGATTGAATTCATGCGGTGCTCCTTGAGGATGCGGGTTTGAAAAACAGAGGTTGAAAAGCCCCCGAAGACGGCTTACCAGGACGGTGCCAGGCCGGGGAAAAAGGTAACGGGCGCCACTTCGGCGACTTGTCGCGGCCGCATGCGCGCTTCGACCTCCTCTGCGCTGGGTCGCGCTTCGCCGAGCAGATCGGCAAGCAGATCGCGCAACTCGTCGCAATAGGCTGCCGTCAGAAGGGCAGTGCCGGCATAGAAGGGCGTCGCGCATCGGGTGGCCACGCGCTGGCCGAACAACGGCAGCCAGCGCAACAAGTGGGTGTCGAGAAAACGCGCGGCTTCCGGCAGGGCTTGTGGATGTTCATCGCGGAACAAGGCGGCGAGAAACAGCAGTTCCAGCACCAGATGGTCATCCGGCCGGGTGCGCCAATTAGCGGCCACCAGATCGAACAGCTTGTAGAACTCGCGCACCTGGAACATCGGCGCCTGCATCGCCAGGTTCTCCTGGTCCAGCCAGACCGACTCGCACGGCGATGCGTGATAGCCGTAGGTCAGATAGATCGCGGCGTAGTCGACGGCCAGTTCGTCCTGCACCGCCGGCGCCAGTGGTGCGCTCAGTTCCGCCATCGCCTGGCGCATCAACACGATCGCCCGCATGCCATCGTCGCCGAGCAGACGCAGGCCGATGCCATCGGGAAAGTTGGCCGCAGCCAGTTCGCCCAGCAAAGCGTCGTTCAACTCCGCGTGATGCAGCGTCGCCAGGGTGTTCAAGTCCTGGGCCACCGCTTCGCGGAACAGCGCCAGGGTTTCTGCTTTCGTATTTGTCATGTTGTGTCTCCTCTACCCTCGGATGATTCGGCCAAGGAAGCGCTTTATTCGTGATCCCCGCGAAGGCGGGGATCCAGTGCTTCGATTCAACTGGGTTCCCGCCTTCGCGGGAACGACGAAATCGATTTGTTCAGCGCTTCCCTAAAAACTCACTCCACCTTGCCTTTGCTGTGCGGTATGAAAGCGATGGACGGTTTGGTGAGTTCCGGGTCGGCGAAATTCTTCACCGCGCGGACCGCCGTTTCGTTCTTGCCCATCGCCTTGGTGACCCATTCGCCGGCCAGCAATTTGTCGATCGGGCCGATGTCCAGCACCC
>CAZUSF010000287.1:0-3601 GCA_964623355.1 uncultured Thiobacillus sp.
CTGGAGAAAGACATGTCCTTGAAAACCGCAGTGCTGGATGCCGACGCATATCAGCGCATTGATGCCTATTGGCGCGCCGCCAATTACCTCTCGGTAGGCCAGATTTACCTGTTCGACAACCCACTGCTGCGCGAGCCGCTGCAGCGTCAACACATCAAGCCGCGCCTGCTCGGCCACTGGGGTACCACGCCGGGCTTGAACTTCATTTACGTGCATCTGAACCGGATCATCAAACAGCACGACCTGAACCTGATCTACATCGCCGGCCCGGGCCACGGCGGCCCGGCGCTGGTGGCCAATACCTATCTTGAAGGCAGCTACAGCGAGGTTTACCCCGACATTTCACAGGACGCCGAAGGCATGCACCGCCTGTTCCGGCAGTTCTCGTTTCCCGGCGGCATTCCCAGCCACGTTGCGCCGGAAACCCCGGGTTCGATCCACGAAGGCGGCGAGCTGGGTTATGCGCTGCTGCACGCATTCGGCGCGGTGTTCGACAGCCCGGACCTGATCGCCTGCTGCGTGGTGGGCGACGGCGAAGCGGAAACCGGGCCGCTGGCCACCTCCTGGCATTCCAACAAGTTTCTCGATCCGGTGCGGGATGGCGCGGTGCTGCCGATCCTGCATCTGAACGGCTACAAGATCGCCAGCCCGACCGTGCTGGCGCGCATTCCGCGCGCCGAACTGGAAAGTCTGTTGATCGGCTACGGCTACGCACCCATTTTTGTCGAAGGCAACCAGCCCAAACAGATGCATCTGGCGATGGCGACCGCACTCGATCAAGCGCTCGACGAGATTCATGCAATACAGCGCCACGCGCGGCTGGAAGGCGCGACGGAACGCCCGCGCTGGCCAATGATCGTGCTGATCAGCCCTAAAGGCTGGACCGGTCCGAAGCAGGTCGACGGCCTGAAAACCGAAGACTACTGGCGCTCGCATCAGGTGCCGTTCAGCGACATGGACAAACCCGAGCATGTGCAGGTACTGGAAGACTGGATGCGTTCCTACCGGCCAGAGGAATTGTTCGATGCCAGCGGCCGATTGCTCCATGAGCTGGCCGAACTGGCACCGCAGGGCACGCGCCGGATGGGCGCCAATCCACATGCCAACGGCGGCTTGCTGCTGCGCGATCTGCGCCTGCCGGACTTCATCGCCTACGCCGTGGATGTGCCGCAGCCGGGCGCGGTGGTGGCGGAATCGACCCGCGTGATGGGCACTTTCCTGCGCGATGTAATGCGCGACAACATGGATAACTTCCGTGTCTTCGGCCCCGACGAGATCAATTCCAACCGGCTGGGCGCGCTGTTCGAAGTCACCGACCGGGCCTGGATGGCCGAACGCTTTGATTACGACGACCACCTCGCGGCCGATGGCCGGGTCATGGAAATCCTCTCCGAACACGCCTGCCAGGGCTGGTTGGAAGGCTATCTGCTGACCGGGCGACACGGCCTGTTCACCTGCTACGAGGCGTTCATCCACATCGTCGATTCGATGTTCAACCAGCACGCCAAATGGCTCAAGGTGTGCAACGGCATCCCCTGGCGGCGGCCCGTCGCCTCGCTCAACATCCTGCTCACCTCGCACGTCTGGCGCCAGGACAACAACGGCTTCTCGCATCAGGACCCCGGTTTCATCGATCATGTCGTCAACAAGAAGGCCGACATCATCCGCGTCTATCTGCCGCCGGACGCCAACACGCTGTTGTGCGTAACCGACCAGTGCCTGCGCAGCCGCAACCTGGTCAACGTCATCGTCGCCGGCAAACAACCGGAGCAGCAGTGGCTGAATATGAACGCGGCGATCAACCATACCCGCAGCGGCATCGGCCTGTGGGAGTGGGCCTGCAACGACCAGGGCGGCGAGCCGGATATCGTGCTGGTGGCGGCGGGTGATGTGCCCACACTGGAAATGCTGGCGGCGATCTCTCTGCTGCGTCAGCTGGTCCCCGAACTGAAGATGCGCTTCATCAACGTGGTGGATCTGATGACCCTGCAACCGCGCGAAGAGCATCCGCACGGCCTGTCGGATCAGAATTTCGACAGCCTGTTCACCGCCGACAAACCCATCCTGTTCGCCTACCATGGCTACCCCTGGCTGATTCACCGCCTGACCTACCGCCGCCGCAACCACGCCAACCTGCATGTGCGTGGCTACAAGGAGGAGGGCACCACCACCACGCCGTTCGACATGACCGTGCTGAACCACCTCGACCGCTTTCATCTGGTGATGGATGTGATGGACCGGGTGCCGAAACTGCAGGCGGTTTCCGCGCACATCAAACAGCAGATGCGTGACCGACTTAGCGAACACACGCGCTACATCGAGCAATACGGCGAAGACCAACCGGAAATCCGCCACTGGCAATGGTCAACCTCGGAGACCCAAGCATGAACCCCAATCCGCTGCTCGCACTCAAGCAACTGGGCCAGCACGTCTGGCTCGACAACCTTTCCCGTGCGCTGCTCAAGGAAGGCGAGTTGCAACGCCTGATTGATGAGGATGGCATCGACGGCGTCACCTCCAATCCCGCCATTTTCCAGAAGGCGATCGTCGGCAGCGCCTGGTATCAAGAGGATCTCGAACGTTTGCGCAGTGCCGGGTTGGATGCCGAAGCGCGTTACGAAGCGCTGGTGATTCCCGATATCCAGGCTGCCTGTGACGTGCTCGCACCAGCCTATCTAAGTAGTGCCGGCGAGACCGGCTACGTCAGCCTGGAAGTTTCCCCCGTCCTGGCCCACGACACGGCCGGAACCCTGGCGGCGGCGCTGCGCTTGCGCCAGGCAGTGGCGCGCGACAACCTGCTGATCAAGGTGCCGGCCACGGCTGCTGGCGTGCAGGCATTCGAGCAACTGACTGCCGCCGGTGTGCGCTGCAACGTCACCCTGATCTTTTCCCTGGCGCAGTACGAAGCCGTCGCACAGGCCTATCTACGCGGAGCGCAGCGCTGGCTTGATACCGGCGGTGACGCCCGGTCGCTGCGCTCGGTGGCGAGCGTGTTCCTGTCCCGCGTCGATACTTTGGTGGACCAGCGTATTGACGCCATCGGCTCGGCGCATGCACTGGCTCTGCGGGGCAAGACCGGCGTGGCCCTCGCCAAATGTTGCCATCAGCGCTATCAGGAACTGTTCCATGGCCCCGACTTCGCCGCCCTGGCGCTGGCCGGCGTGCGCCGGCAAACACCGCTGTGGGCCAGCACCGGCACCAAGAATCCGGACTACAGCGATCTGCTTTACGTGGAGCCGCTGATCGGCAAGGAGTCGATCAACACGCTGCCTGGCGCCACCCTGGCGGCATTCCGCGACCACGGCCGTGCCGAAGACAGCCTGGGCGTCGGCATTGCCGAGGCGCAGTTGCACCTCTTCGCATTGGCCGGTCTGGGTATCGACCTCGACGAGATTGGCGACACCTTGCAAGCCGATGGCGTGCGCCTCTTCGCCGAGGCCTACGCCAAGCTGCTCGCCGCCATGGTGTGAAGTAGTGAAGTAGGGCGGAAAAGCCGGCGGTTTCATGCCGGCGCCTTCCGCCGCATGAGGGTGGCCAGGTTGCCGCGTGGTTTGTGCGGCTACGTGGCATACGGCGGAAGGCGCGATAAGGCCGCTTTTCC
>CAZUSF010000288.1:0-3586 GCA_964623355.1 uncultured Thiobacillus sp.
GGTTCCAGCGGCGTCACGTTGACGATGATGCCGCAGCGCGCGTAAGTGCTCTTGCCCAGGCAGATGGTCAGCACGCTGCGCGGAATGCGGAAGAACTCGACTGTTCGCGCCAGCGCGAAGGAGTTGGGCGGGATGATGCAGACATCGCCTTTGACGTCGACGAAGGAGTCGGGATCAAAGTTTTTCGGGTCGACGATGGTGTGGTTGAGGTTGGTGAACAGCTTGAATTCGTTGGCACAACGCACATCGTAGCCGTAGCTGGAGGTGCCGTAGGAGACGATTTTGTTGCCGTTGATGCTCTTCACCTGGCCTGGCTCGAAGGGTTCGATCATGCCGGTTTCGGCTGCCATGCGACGAATCCATTTGTCGGATTTGATGCTCATTTGAGAACTCTGGGTTGGATTGCTGGGTGGAAAAATAAAGCCCGTCAAAGCCCGCGTTGGTGGGCCGGTGTGCGGTATACATTGCTCGGGTGAATCAGGTGATTAGGATGCATTGTCCATGAGCGGCCGCAAATTGGGCAATTGCGGTAATACAGACTGCGAGCAGAAGCACTTTGAAAAAGGTTCATCTTGGCCTACATGTAGTCAACAATATGTAGTCAACATTTACCCAGATGAAAATCAGGTTTTTCCTGATACTTGGGCTATCAGGTAGAACTTAAGCTACCGCGTTATTCGAGGCTTGGGCCATTGGACATTGGAGCCATAGGCCGCTTCGCTCGATCAAGGAGTATTTAGGCATGACAAGTAAAAAGGTGGGTGCGCAGTTGTCGGGCGACATGATCCGTGCGCTGGACTGGGTACCTGCAATCATCTGGGTGTCCGATGCAGCGGGCCATTGCCTGATGGTGAATCAGGCCTGGCGCGAATTTACCGGCCGCAAACTTGAGGAATCGATAGGCGATGGCTGGCTGACCGCGATGCATCCGGAAGACGCCGCTGCCTGGCCGGAGTTGATCAACCGCGCGATCGACAGCGTTGAGTCGTTTACCGTCGAATGCCGTCTGCGTCGGCGCGATGGTCGCTATCGCTGGCTGCACAAGACCGGCGAACCGTTTTATGACGAGAAGGGCGAACTGCTCGGTTTTATTGGCTGCTGTATGGACGTCACCGGCCACAAGCAAGCGCTTGATGGTTTGCGTCAGGCGAGCGAAAAGCATCGCTCGGTGTTGTCGAATTTGAAGGATGCGGTGGTCGTCATCGAAGACTATCTGCGGACCGAAGAGCCGGGCCAGAACCATCGCCGCGATGATCGGCTGACCCCACGCCAGCGCGAAATTCTGCATTTGATCGCGCGCGGTTATGCAACCCGCGAAATCGCCACCCAGTTGCATGTCAGCGTCAAAACCGTGGAAAGCCACCGCGCCCAGTTGATGCAGCGACTCAACATCCACGACGTCGCCGGTCTCACCCGTTTCGCCATCCGCACCGGTCTGGTGCCGGCAGATTAATTTCCCGCTGCCAGCCTCTTAGGAGGGGCCCTGCGCCCCTCCTGCGAGGTCTAAGTCATCGATTCGAACCGAGTGCAGTCCCTCAGACGCCGAGCGCTTCCAGTTCGGCTTGCTGTTCAAGCCATTCGCCTTCGAGCTGTTCCAGTTCCTTCGCCAGTGTGGCTTGCTCGAACAAATGCGCTTTGACGGCTTCCTTCTTGTCTTCCGCATAGATCGCCGGGTCGGCTAGCAGGGCGTCAAGATCAGCCTTGCGCGCATTGGCCTTGGCCATCTTTTCTTCCAGCCGCTTGATCCGCGTTTCGATCGGCTTCTTCTGCGCCGAGGCGCGTTGCCGGGCTTCCGCTTCCTGGCGTTTCTGTTCCTTGCGCTCGGCGGTGCTCAATACGGGTTCGGGCGCGCTTTCCCGGATTTCGCTTTGCTGTATCCGGGCTACCGGTTCGGGTTCTTTCTTGCCGGGTTTGGCCGGTTTTGCGATCGCCAACTTGGTCTTGAAAAGCCAGTCGCGGTAATCGTCGAGGTCGCCGTCGAACGGTTTCAGGCTGCCATCGGCGACGATCAGGAATTCTTCGGTGGTGGCGCGCAGCAGGTGACGGTCGTGCGAGACGAGCACCAGCGTGCCCTCGAACTGAGCCAGCGCGACGGTGAGCGCTTCGCGGGTTTCCAGGTCGAGGTGGTTGGTCGGCTCATCCAGCAGCAACAGGTTCGGCTTCTGCCAGACGATCAACGCCAGCGCCAGACGTGCCTTTTCGCCGCCGGAGAACGGCGCGATCTGGCTGCTGACCATGGTGCCGGGGAAGTTGAAGCCGCCGAGGAAGTTGCGCAGTTCCTGTTCGCGCACGGTGGGCGCGATCTTGGCCAGATGCCACAGCGGTGATTGATCGTGGCGCAGCATTTCGACCTGATGCTGGGCAAAGTAGCCGATAGCCAGACCTTTACCCCAATGCGCATCGCCGGTCAGCGGCGCCAGTTCACCGGCGATGGTCTTGATCAGCGTCGATTTGCCGGCGCCGTTGACACCCAGCAGGCCGATGCGCTGGCCGGCCTGCAGGTTGAGGTTGATGTCGCGCAGGATGGGAATTTCCCTCTCCCCCGGCCCCTCCCCCGCTTGCGGGGGAGGGGAGGAACGGTAGCCGGCCACTACGTCTTCCAGCACCAGCAGCGGGTTGGGCGCGCGGTCCGGTTCGCGGAATTCGAACTGGAACGCGGCGGCGGCGTGGATCGGTGCGAGTTCTTCCATCTTGGCCAGCATCTTCATCCGGCTTTGCGCCTGTTTCGCCTTGCTGGCCTTGGCCTTGAAGCGGTCGATGAAGGATTGCAGGTGGTCGCGCTCGCGCGTTTGCTTGACCATCGCGGCCTGGCTCAGCGCGAGATTGATGGCGCGCTGTTTCTCGAACGCCGAATAGTTGCCGCCGTAGCGTTTCAGTTTGCGATCGTCGATGTGGGTGATGACGTTGACCACGCCATCGAGGAAGTCGCGGTCGTGCGAGATGATGATCAGCGTGCCGGGATAGCGTTTCAGCCAGTCTTCCACCCAGAGAATTGCATCGAGGTCGAGGTGGTTGGTCGGTTCGTCGAGCAGCAACAGATCGGACGGGCACATCAGCGCCTGCGCCAGGTTCAGCCGCATGCGCCAGCCGCCGGAAAAGCTGGCCACCGGCAGATTCATCTGGTCATGCGAGAAGCCCAGGCCGGTGAGCAATTGTTCTGCGCGCGAGCGCACCGTGTAGGCGTCGGCATCGGCCAGCGCGGCGTGCAGGTCGCCAATGCGGTGGCCAGTATCGTGGCTGTCGTGATGGGCTTCCGCCTCAGCCAGTTCGGCTTCCAGACGCCGCAAATGGGTATCGCCGTCGATGGCGTAGTCCAGCGCCGGCCGGTCCAGCGCCGGTGTTTCCTGCGCGACGTGGGCGACACGCCAGGAGGCCGGGAAGAACGCATCGCCGGCATCGGGCTGCAATTCATTGCGCAGCAGCGCGAACAGACTGGATTTGCCGGAGCCGTTGGCCCCGATCAAACCGACTTTTTCGCCAGGGTTAAGGGTCAGGTCAGCGGCCTGGAGCAGCGGCTTGGCGCCGCGTATGAGGGTGAGTGCAGTTAGACGGATCATGGGGCGCGATTATCGCCGCAAAGCGACGG
>CAZUSF010000289.1:0-3574 GCA_964623355.1 uncultured Thiobacillus sp.
CCATTCGATGACATTCAGATACACCTCAAGTATCCGGCGCTTACTCCAGAGCGACTCGATCATCACCGTGATGACGGCTTCCTGCACTTTGCGCAACGGGTTGCGTGAGGGGGAAAGGAACAGATTCTTGGCAAGTTGCTGGCTGATGGTGGAACCGCCGGCGGCAATGCGCCCTTTTCTCAGATTCTTTTCCAGCGCCATTTCCATGGCTTCCCAATCGAACCCCTCGTGCGCCAGAAAGCGACTGTCTTCCGCCGCGATGACCGCGCGTTTCAACTGGATCGAGATGCGGTTGTAATCCACCCAGCGATAGCGCAACTCGGCATCCGGCTTCTTTTCCTGCAAGCGCGCCATGCCGGCTTCCATGAACGCGGTTGAAGACGGGTCATAGACCTTCCACCACAACACATGCGCCAGAAACCAGAACTGCAGCAGCAACACAACCGCTGCCAGCACCAGCGTGCCACGCCAGACCATGCGCCACATCAAACGCCCCTCAAAAGCTGCATCACCGGCCCCGTTTCGGGTCGCACACCCCGCCACAGCCAAAACGCCTCCGCCGCTTGTTCCACCAGCATGCCAAGCCCGTCGGCAGTGCGCACACCACGCTCGCGGGCAAAGGCGAGAAACGGCGTGTCCTTGCCATACATCATGTCGTAAGCCAACGCACCGGGCGCAAAGATCGTACCCGGCAACGGCGGCAGATCGCCGGCCAGACTCGCCGCAGTGGCATTGATCACGACATCGAACTGACCGGACAAATCAGCATAGCCACCCGCTGCAAGATGTTTGCCCGCGCCCATCAGCTGCGCCAGCTCAACCGCCTTCGACGCGGTTCGATTGGCGATGAACAGAGCATCCGGCTGCCGTTCCAGCAACGGCAAAATCACCCCGCGCGCCGCGCCGCCAGCGCCCATCAGCAATATCCGTTTAGCGGCCAGATCAAGGCCCAGATTAGCGGTCAGATCACGCACCAAACCAGCTCCATCCGTGTTGTCACCGTATAGGTCATCCGACTCGAACTTGAAGGTATTCACCGCGCCGGCAGCCTGCGCACGCGGGCTAAGTCGGGTCGCCAGCGCGTAAGCCTGCTCCTTGAACGGCACCGTGACATTGGCGCCGCAACCGCCTTGCTGGCGAAAATCAGCGACCGCCTCGGCAAAGCCATCCAGCGGCGCCAGCAAAGCCGAATACACGATGTCCTGCCCGGTTTGGCGAGCGAACGCGGTATGAATCAGAGGGGATTTTGAATGCGCAATCGGGTTGCCGAATACGGCATATGCATCAGTCATGGCAAGGTTGGAAATAATCAGAGCAGCGGATTGTAGAAGTCCGGATTATGAAAAACAGAAAAGGTTTGCAGCGGACTGACGCATTGAAAGTAGGTTGGGCAAAGCGAAGCGTGCCCAACAGCTTACGTGGGCAAGTTGGGCACGCTTCGCTTTGCCCAACCTACAGCGCTCATTTAACCCAGTCAGCACACAAGTTTTGCACCAAATTGGCGCATTTCGCACCAATACAGTGCATTTCATTTTTAATTCCCGTCATAACGCCTTATGGCACAATGCTTTGTCCGATTTCGGGGCGTGGCATGGAACATGCTTTACCGCCTCTTGTGGATATCCACTTGTGCAATCCAGTTTAATCAAGGAGCTTGAAATGGCGGTCGCCGATGTAATGAAGATGATCCAGGAAAACGACATCAAATTTGTCGATTTCCGTTTTACCGATACCCGCGGCAAGGAACAGCACGTCACCGTGCCCGTCTCCAAATATGGCTTTACGGAAGACAAATTTACCGAAGGTCATGCCTTCGACGGCTCATCCATCGCCGGCTGGAAGGGCATCCAGGCTTCCGACATGCAGTTGATGCCTGACCCGGACACCGCCAACCTCGATCCGTTCATGGACGAGCCGACGCTGATCCTGACCTGTGACGTAGTTGAACCCGACACCGGCAAAGGCTACGACCGCGACCCGCGTTCCATCGCCAAGCGCGGCGAAGCCTATCTGAAGTCGACCGGCCTGGGCGACACCGCCTACTTCGGCCCGGAACCCGAATTCTTCATTTTTGACTCCGTGACCTGGGGCTCCGACATGTCCGGCACCCATGTCTCCATCGACTCCGAGGAAGCCGCATGGTCATCCTCGAAGAAATACGAAGGTGGCAACATGGGTCACCGTCCCGGCGTCAAGGGCGGCTACTTCCCGGTTCCCCCGGTCGACTCCCTGCATGACATCCGTGGCGCCATGGTTCTGGCCCTGGAAGAAATGGGCGTCCCGGTTGAAGTGCACCACCACGAAGTCGCCACCGCTGGCCAGTGCGAAATCGGCACCGTGTTCAACACCCTGGTGAAGCGCGCCGACTGGACCCAGGTCCTGAAGTACGTTGTGCATAACGTCGCCCACAGCTACGGCAAGACCGCGACCTTCATGCCCAAGCCCATCGTTGGCGACAACGGTTCCGGCATGCACGTGCACCAGTCGATCTGGAAAGACGGCAAGAACCTGTTCGCCGGCAACGGCTATGCAGGTCTGAGCGAGTTCGCGCTGTATTACATCGGCGGCATCATCAAGCACGCCAAGGCGCTGAACGCCATCACCAACCCCGGCACCAACTCCTACAAACGTCTGGTTCCCGGCTACGAAGCCCCGGTCATGCTGGCCTATTCCGCCAAAAACCGTTCTGCTTCCATCCGCATCCCGCACGTCGCGTCCGACAAGGCCCGCCGCATCGAAACCCGCTTCCCGGACCCGTCCTCCAACCCGTACCTGTGCTTCACCGCGCTGATGATGGCCGGTCTGGATGGCGTGCAGAACAAGATTCACCCCGGCGACCCCGCCGACAAGAATCTGTACGACCTGCCGCCGGAAGAAGAAAAAATGATCCCGAAGGTTTGCCACAGCCTGGAAATGGCCCTGGAACACCTGGCTGCCGATCACGAGTTCCTGACCCGTGGCGGTGTCTTCTCGGAAGAGTGGATCGAGTCCTACATCGAACTGAAGATGGAAGAAGTCACCCGCTTCCGCATGACCACGCACCCGGTCGAGTTCGATATGTATTACAGCCTGTAACGCCATAAACGTTGCACGGCTTGCAATGAAGGGGCGGCTTCGGCCGCCCTTTTTTATTGCCCCAAGTTCCTGCAATTCCATACACTTGCGACATTCGTAACGAGGTTGCACCCATGCGCATTGCCATCGCCCTATTGTTACTAGCTCTGCCCAACCTGGTTTTGGCCGAAATCTACAAGTTCGTCGATGAAAATGGCCTCGTCACCTACACCAACATGCCGCGCCCCGGGGTAAAGCCGCAGGTCATCATTCCGGACATCACTCGCACCAGTCCGCCCACTTCCCAGCAAGACAAGAAAAGCAGAGCCAGCGGGAAAATCCCCACCCCCAGTTACTTCCCGAAAGTCGATAGCAAAACCCAAGGCAAACGCGACGACATGCGGCGACAACTGCTGGTTGAAGAATTGCGCAGCGAAGAGCGCAATCTCGCCGCATCCCGCAACGAACTTGCAGTCAACAGCCGCCGCCCCGGCGCGGATATCGGCAAGCTGACCGAATC
>CAZUSF010000290.1:0-3570 GCA_964623355.1 uncultured Thiobacillus sp.
GTTGATGGAACAGCCCGAGAAAGGCGACGTTATCGAGGGAACAGGCGGCTTGCGCAAGTTGCGCCGGCCTGACCCCAAGCGCGGTAAAGGTAAACGGGGCGGATTGCGGCTGATTTATTTCTGGTGGGAAGCCGGGCGGCAATTCTGGCTGTTCACCCTGTACGACAAGAACGAAATGGACGACCTTAGCGCCAAGGAAAAAGGCTTGCTCAAGGACATGCTGAAACGTGAATTGGATGCGAAACGATGAAAAAACGAAACCTGTTTGCCGAGATTACCGAAGGCTTTGACGCACTGGCCGAAGAGCGCGCCGGCAAGCGCACCTTGCGCACCCATGAAGTTGAAGAAAAAGCCGCGCCGGAAGTGACCGCCGCCGAACTCATTGCATTGCGTGAGCGGCTTCACCTGTCACGCCCGGTATTGGCACGCTACCTGCGCACCAACCCGCGCACCTTGGAGAATTGGGAACAGGGCCGCGCCCGCCCGAATGCGCAAGCCGCCTTGCTGATTCGTTTGGTGGAACGTTACCCCGATACCGTGGAACGGCTGGCAACTGTCTAACCGAGTAAGCCCGCTCCTATCTCGACGGAGAGAAAAGCCGGAGTCCTTCACCGGCCTGGGGTGGGCACCTGATTGAAGACACGTTTGAAGGAACGTTTATGACCGAACTTAAAGACTCCGCCGCCGCAACGGCTGGCGGACAGGTTGTGGGGGCAATTTGCCAATTCATTCCCTACACGAAAGCAAAGAAAGCTCTCAAAAGAGGCGCAAGAGATCGAGCAGTACGCCAATTTCGTCAAGGCGCGACGCGCCCATTCGGCGGTGGAATCGGCGATCAATGCGCTGGAGGTGCATGGACTCGACGTCTGTCGAGATCATGGCATCACGGGCTTCAAGCGCTATGTGGCGTGGGCGGTGGTGGCCCGCAACATCCATCGCATCGGCACGCTCTTGTGGGAACAGGAGCAAGCGCGCGCACGCAGAAATGAAAATCGCACAGCGCACGTCCCGCCGTTCAAACAAGCGGCTTGATCAAGCCGGAAGTGCCTCAACAAGGCGTCTGATCTGAGGGTTCAGGGAAGGTGCTCGTTTAAAAACAGCGAAAAACCATGGCCTTTGCATGGAATCGAGAAAATTACGGCCACCATGCGTGAAAAACACCATGAGTGTCGTTCGTGCCAGGTCACAGATAGGCTGATTTTTTTAAATGAGGGGGTTTCGGTCAGGCACTACATAATTCCGCTTATTACAGGCTGGTCGAGTCCGTTGGACCATTTCAATTCAATCCAGAACACGCTTCCCACCCCGACCGTGCTATCCGCGCCTATGGCCCCTCCCATCAATGCGACGAGGCGCTTGCTCATCACCAGGCCGATTCCCGTCCCATGCTCCGGACCGGCCTCCTGGCCAAGTCGGTTGAAAGGCTGGAACAACTGCGCGAGCTGCTCCGGAGCCAGCCCCTCACCCGTGTCCCGGACGCTGATGCGAATCGCACCCGGCGGACTCAACGCATACTCCACGGTAACTGCGCCTTGCGCCTTGTTGTACTTGATGGCGTTGGAGAGGAGATTGATCAAGACCTGTTTGACCCGGTTGCGGTCGGCACGCACATGGCCGGGGAGCTCGAACGCAGGAAATGTCATGCCGATTCCGCGCTCGCATGCCAGCGGTTCAATCATGGCCCGGCACTCGAGCATGACTTCGGCGAGCGAGACCGGCTCCTCGGTCAGCGACAATTTGCCCGACTCTATCTTCGCCAGATCCAAGAGCTCCTCGATGAGGCCCAGCAGGTACCAGCCACCCTTGATAATCTGTTTGAGGCTTCGCCCCTGGGTGTCTGTCGGCGCCGGAGTCCCGGACTCCATGAGTTGGGCGAAGCCAAGGATCGCATGGAGCGGCGTGCGCAATTCATGGCTCATGCTGGACAGAAAATCCGACTTTGCCCGGTTGGCTTTTTCCGCGACGGCAGTGGCCTCGATCAGATCCAGCTCGATCCGTTTGCGCTCGGTGATGTCACTGAAAGTGCCAAACCATGTGAGCAATGCTTCATTCTCATCAAGTATGGGCACCGCGCGCGAAAACACCCAACCGGTGGAGCCGTCGGGACGCAGTAAGCGATGCTCCATCTCAAAAAGAGTTTTCCCGGCAATCGCGTCGCTGATCGCCTGCCTGACGCGGGCATGCTCGTCGCACGGAAGGTAATGGTCCACCCACGTCCAGTCGGCGAGCAGGCGGTCCGAACTCGCAACCAACTCGTGTCTGTCCACCGGCAGCATCGTTGACCAGTCGGCTGACATGCGGTATGGAATTTCCGAACTGGCGTCTGCCAGGGCTTGATGCTGCCGCTCTGTTTCACGCAGCGCCGCCTCCTCGAGCTTGCGTTCGGTGATGTCGATGGCCGCACAGGTGACACCCGAGATGAGGCCGGCGGCGTCCCACATGGGTTCCACCAGCAGGTCGAAATGCCGGGCCACGTTGTGGATGTGAACGACGATGTCTCCCCGCTTGCCGACGCCACTGCGGATCACCTCCCGTTTCATGGTTTCGGCCTGGGCAGCCTCCTCGGCGCGCTCCATCAGGTCCGCATCCCGTTTGCCGATGACCGCTGAGGCATCCAAATCCGCCCGCGTGTTTAGAATCCAGCGATAGCGCAGTTCCAGATCCTGCTGAAAAAGCATCACTTTCGAGGCTTTCACGGAAAGCTCCAGGGACTCATTCGTGAACCGCAGCGCCGCCTCGGTTTGCTTGCGCTCAGTGATATCCTCCACCACCGAGCCAAAGCCGATGATCTCATCGCGGTCGTCGCGCACCGGATACCAGCTTCCGTTCCAATAGCGGACGACTCCGGGCGCGCGTGCCGTCTCGCCGGTGAACTCGTAATCGAGCACCGGCTGGCCGGTCTCGAGGATGCGCGCCGCCACCTCATGCAAGGCCGGCGCCAGCGTCGGGAGTATCTCCGCCACGCTCCTCCCGAGGTGCGCCGCAACGGAGTAGCCGTTTATTTCGGCGAGCTGATCATTGATGCGCACAAACCGCAGCTCGCGGTCGAAGAACGCAAAGCCCATTGGCGCGTGGGTAAGCAGCGTATCGAGATGCCACAGCGCCAGCGCCGGATCCTGCTCCAACGTTTGGTGATGGGTCATGTCGCGAATCGCCTCGACCCGCCCCGTGCAATCCAGGTCCGGCCTGCGGATAAACTGGACAGACCACAATTATTGAATAAATGGATCATTTCTTACACGCCGCCTTTCTCTGAATAATCATCCGCGCCGACTGCGAGCGGATTTCTTGGGCTGGCCAGGGGCTGCCTTTTAGATAATCGCCCGAAAGCAGCCATTAAGCTATCCAGCGGAATTTTCCACCTGCGGCTTTCGGTCGCCAGGTCGAACTGCGTCAACCGGTCGGGTCCAGAAATAGCCTGAAGTACCAAGCTGTCATTCGAGACGATTTTCAGCGGACGACCGGTGACCAACCCATTGCTGCCGTTGGCAGCGCATTACGCCACTGACCGGAGTGGCCGACTTCCAGGCAGCCAAGATCGCTTGGCGAATGGCTTGTGTCGCGCCAACA
>CAZUSF010000291.1:0-292 GCA_964623355.1 uncultured Thiobacillus sp.
ATTCGCGCAGTACATCAAGGCCGGCGTCGCCCGGACGTTGCGTCAGCATCAGTCGGGTGCGGGCAATGCGGCGGGTTTTGTCGAGGCCTTCCTCACTCAGCCAGCGTTGGCGAGCGTGCTGCAGGCTGTCGTTGCCGCGCACGTCGCGCCATTCTTTGGATAAAAGTTGGCGGCGCAGGCGCCAGGCCAGGTCGCTCTGCTGATTCTGATCGAGTGCGTCGGCGTAGTTCATCATCCACAACAGGTCGTCTTGATGTTGGTTGGCGCGCGGGGTGAGATAACGTTGCAGGGC
>CAZUSF010000291.1:412-936 GCA_964623355.1 uncultured Thiobacillus sp.
AGCCAGATCAGTGCCTGTTGAAAATCGGCACTGTTGGGCGTCAGCCGTATGCCGGCTTCAAAATTGCGGCGGGCGAGCACAAGATGGCCGTTGATTTGTTGATAGGCGCCGACCAAGCGCAAGAAATCAGGCTGCGTTTGCAGTTTTTCCAGAGCATGGCGGGCGTTCGCCGGAGCCTGCTCAATGCGGCTCAGCAGTTTGCCGATGTCGGCCCAATGGCTGCCGTCAGCGTAGAGCGTTAGCGCTTGCATCAGGTAGCGTGGTTCATCGAATCGTTCCCAGGCGTGTGTCGAGATGCCGGCGGCATCATAGGGCGCGGTTGTGGCCAGTATGCGGATCAGGGCGTCGAAGTCGTTGGGCTCGGCTTGGTCGGTGGTAATGAGGCGGCTGAAGGCGTTGATCGCCTGTTGGTCTTGCTGATGCAGTTCTGCCAGTTGGCCGCTCAGTCGCCAGTATTCGATTTCTATAGCGCTGCTGGTGCCTGCCTGGGCTTCAGCACGTTCCAGCCAGGCCAGACTTTCACT
>CAZUSF010000291.1:1106-1414 GCA_964623355.1 uncultured Thiobacillus sp.
AATCAATAACATGACGGCGATGTGCAAGGCGCGCGCCGGGGTCAGTTGTTCCGGCATAGTGAACAGACGCGCCCAGGTTTCCAGTGCGATGTCGATACGGCCGCTACGTTCGGCCAGTTCGGCAAGCAGTTCCAGCAGTTCGATATGTTCCGCTGCGCTCAGTTGTTGACTCCGATGCTGTCCTCGTTGCTGAGTCAGTTGTTGCAGATAACTGATTGCCGGTGCTGGCTCACCAAGGCGCTCGTGCGCGGCGACCAGTTCGCGCACCAAGCGCAGGTCGCCGGGTCGCCGGTTGATCCGATAGTGCA
>CAZUSF010000291.1:1424-2054 GCA_964623355.1 uncultured Thiobacillus sp.
CGCGGAGACCGGTGCCACTTCTTCGATCTTTCCGTCGGACGAGATCACTCGCGCGTTCCTCGCCGCGCAGGGGCGCGAGAAGGACTGGGTCGCCCTCGACGCGGACCCGGACGCCGAATACGACAAGGTCGTGAAGATCGACCTGTCGAAAATCGAGCCCCTCGTCGCCATGACCGGCATGCGCCAGCTTGACCCAGTTTTCCAAGGCTATTTGAGGCCGCCCGGTCCATTCCGAAACACGCGCCAAGCGCTCGCGCCAAGTCTTGTTGTTTGGCACTTGGCGCACGGCTGAATTGGCCACCAGCCAGGCATCCTCAAGCTTGCGGTTTTCCAGAAAAACTTCGTAGCCAAGTGTGTATATCTTGTCGTTGAAGGCGACTCCGGGTTCGCGTGCGGCGCTGCTTGCGGAGACTTTTTGGAAACTGCCCTCACCCCAAGCGAGCGCCATTTCCAGCGCTCGCCACTGTTGCATCAGAACCAACTTGAGCAGACGCCGAACGTAACGTTCGGCAATGTCGGGACGACCGGCCGCGCGCGCCATTTGGGTGAGTAACAGGAGCGTTTCCTGGTCATCGGCAAGCGGGCCGATTTCACGTTCGCCGATTTCGATCACCTGCTGCATCAGGTTGC
>CAZUSF010000291.1:2332-2680 GCA_964623355.1 uncultured Thiobacillus sp.
TGTATCGGCGGCGTCCAATGCCGGTTGCAAGGTGGCGCGGGCTTCCGTTGCCCGGCCTAATTGGGCCTGACTGCGGGCCAGCAACAGCCGCAGGTTCAAGTTATCTGGGTCGCTGCGCAGCAGGTTGATGAGGTAGCTGACCGACAGCGCAGTGTCCGGTGTCGAGGCCAGGCGACGTTCGAGCGCTGTGCGTGGATAGAGCAGGAAAAGCGCAAGGCTGACGATCGCGGCGAGCAGCGCAATCAGCCATAACGGCGCCAGCAGAGGACGTTCAGCCGGGCGTGCAGATGAACGATTAATCGTGCGCACAACCGCGCGCTCAACGGGCTCAGCCGTGGGTTCAACCGT
>CAZUSF010000291.1:2707-3153 GCA_964623355.1 uncultured Thiobacillus sp.
CTTAGCCGGGTGCGCAGACGATGTGGATTTGCGCGGCAGCATGGGAATGCTTGAATGTTTGGAGGGTGAGTGTGTCGTTGACGCGGGTGGTTTGGCTTGGGGTCAGCAGACGCCCGTCAGCACGAACTTTGCATTTTTGGCTATTGGCAAGACTGAATTCGAGCGGAACATGTCCCTGCAAGGCGAAGTTGCTTAGGTCGTTTTGCCAGTCTGTAATGCGCGCATTGGCTTCGTACAGGAAGGGCTGAGCCCTGCGCTGGTCGCTGACGCTGAACCAAGCCTTCGGACCGGTGAGATGCAGGTAATGGCCCTCCTGGTTAGGGCGATAACCAGCGATGCCGGAGGCATCTTGAAGACGTGGTGGTGAACCTGGCCAGCGCAGGGTTCGGAGATCGCCGTTGCCGTTGATGCGCCAGCCGCCATTGTCGCGGGCAATGGCGATATCG
>CAZUSF010000291.1:3163-3525 GCA_964623355.1 uncultured Thiobacillus sp.
CCGGCTTTAAACGGCGCGGGGTTCCCGTCATTTCGAACGATTCGATGACCCGCTCGTAGCCATAGAAGGGGCCACGCCAAAGATTGGTGTAGATGTTCTCATTGGTGATGGGTGCATAAACCTGCAGATAGCCGCCTTTCTCGATGCCTAATGCGCCAACTGCAGTCAAGCTGGGATTCTGCCGCGTAATCGAGGTATCGCCGCCGTTCATATTGAGCAAGCCAGCGGTTTCGACAATACGCAACGCGTTGGTATCTGGAGCCGTATCGCCCGACCAGAGCAGGACTTTGACTTGTTTGCCAGGCGGGGCCAGACGATCGTTGATATATTGAGTCGAGCCGACGATTTCCCGGTGGGGATCG
>CAZUSF010000292.1:0-3518 GCA_964623355.1 uncultured Thiobacillus sp.
GCATTAGATCTCCTTAAACTTGCAGGAGTATCGGCAGTTAGCCCAACAACTTTAGATGGCGGCGTTAGATTGCTGCGGCTTCAAACCCACAAACTCAGCGGCGGGTCGGCGATCACCGCGCGCAGGATGTCGCCCCGGCTGACCAGGCCCAGCAGTTCGCGGTTTTCGTTGGTGACCGGCAGGCAGGGCAGGTCGAGTTCGATCATCGCGCGGGCGATGCGGCGGATGTCGGTGATTGGGTCAGCGCAGATCACCGGCGTGATCATCACGTCGCGGACATGGTGCGTCAGCGGCGTGCGCGCCTGTTTGCGTTCCAGATTGAAGGTGGTCAACAAGGCGCGCTCGGTGACCAGGCCGATGACACCGCCGCTTTCATTCAGCACCGGCGCTTGCCGCACGCCTTGGCCGAGCAATATGCGCCAGGCGGTGGCGGCAGCGATTTCCGGCGTCAAGGTGAACACCTCATGGGTCATGATCTGGTAGGCGTGGTAAAGCGGGTCGCGTTCCTGATCCTGATCGAGCGTGGCGCGGTAATTCTCGATGGCGCTTTCAAAGCTGGCCGACGCATAGTCACCTTGGCCACCGGCGCCATGTCTTTCAATTGCCGGTACGTAGGGCTGCAACGAGGGCGGCAACGGCGCCTCGCCTTCGCGCGCAATGCCGCGTGCGTGACGTGACGCGGACACGCCGGGCAGCTGGGTCAGTTGTTCCAGCGTGCCGCGAAAATCCTGACCTGAAATACCGTGCAAGGAAAACATGGGGTTACCTCCGGGCGGGGTGTGGCCAGCATAAACCGCCTGGCCTGGTCAGCCAAACGGTCGCCCCCGGGGCTATGCACCCACCGCGGTCAGGCGGGCGTATTCCAGGATGAACCACTTGTCGCCGACTTTCGGAAAGATGACCTTGATTTCGGATTCCGCGCCCTGCCCCTGATAGGCGGCGACGACGCCTTCGCCATATTTCGGGTGAATCACGCGGGCGCCGACCTTGTACGGCAGATTGGCTTCGCGCCGTGGCACCGGACGCGGGTGGTAGTTTTCGGCACGGGTATTGGCCGCGCGCATCGGCGCCGGCGCCGGTTTGCTGGTACGGAAGGAGAATGAACGCACCAGGTTGTCGGGAATTTCCTGCAGAAACTGCGACGGCAGGTTGTAGCGTATCTGGCCGTGCAACATGCGTTGCTGGGCGTGGGTCAGATACAACTGACGCCGGGCGCGGGTAATCGCGACGTACATCAGGCGGCGTTCTTCTTCCAGGCCATCGGCTTCATTGCGCGCGTTTTCGTGCGGGAACAATCCTTCTTCCAGGCCGGTGATGAACACGGTCTGGAATTCCAGGCCCTTGGCTGAATGCACGCTCATCAGTTGCACCGCGTCCTGGCCCTGGGCGGCGGCATGTTCGCCGGCTTCCAGCGCGGCATGGCCGAGGAAGGCTTCCAGTGTCGGTTCGTCGCTTTCGGCAGCAAAGCCGGCGGCGGCATTGGCGAGTTCGTTCAGGTTCTCGACCCGGTCTTCGCCATCTTTTTCGTTCTGGTAATACTCCAGCAGACCGGATCTGGCGACGACATGCTCGACCTGCTGCATCAGCGGCAGGCCGACGATTTCGTTCTTCATGCCTTCGATCAAGGTTACGAAAGCGGCGAATTTCTTGCCTGCCTTGCAAGCAGCCGCCCACAGGCTGATGCCAGCGGCGCGCGCTTCGTCATCAAGCACTTCCAGGCCGCGCGCGCCGATGCCGCGCGCCGGGAAATTGACCACGCGCAGGAAGGCGTTGTCGTCTTCCGGAAACGCGGCGAGACGCAGGTAAGCCAGCGCGTGCTTGATCTCGGCGCGCTCGAAGAAGCGCTGGCCGCCATAGACGCGATACGGGATGCTGGCAGTGAACAGCGCGTGCTCGATGCTGCGCGATTGCGCGTTGGAACGGTACAGCACGGCCTGGTCGATGTAAGCGTCACCTTCGCGTCGGCGGGCCTGGATTTCTTCCACCAGAAAACGCGCTTCCTCGTTGTCGTCGGCGGCCTGGAAATGGCGGATCAATTCGCCCTTGCCGACATCGGTCCACAAATCCTTGCCGAGACGGCCTTCGTTGCGGCTGATCACCGCGTTGGCGGCATCGAGAATCACCGACACGGAACGGTAGTTGCGGGTCAGTTTGATCGGCTCCGAAATCCCGAAGTCGTCCATCAACTGGCGCATGTTGCCGACGTTGGCGCCACGGAAGGCGTAGATCGACTGGTCGTCGTCGCCCACTGCAAAAAGCGCACTGTCTTCGCCTTTGAGCAACTTCAGCCAGAGATACTGCAAGCGGCTGGTGTCCTGGAATTCGTCGACCAGAATGTGCCGGAAGCGTTCCTGATAATGCTCGCGCAGCAGCGCGTTGCGGCTCAGCAACTCGTAGGCGCGCAGCATCAGCTCGGCGAAATCGACGGCGCCTTCGCGGTTCAGCTGGCGATCGTATTCGGCGTAATACTCGACCAGATGCCGGCTGAACGGATCCCAGGCTTCCACCTTGTCGGCGCGCAAGCCGGCTTCCTTGTTCTGGTTGATGAAGCTCTGCACCTTGCGTGGGTCGTATTTTTCGGTATCCACATTCAAGCCGCGCAGCACGCGCTTGACGGCGGAAAGCTGGTCGGAGGAGTCGAGGATGGTGAACAGTTGCGGCAGGCCGGCTTCGCGGTGATGCGTGCGCAACAGCCGGTTGCACAGGCCGTGGAAGGTGCCGACCCACATGCCGCGCGTGTTGATCGGCAGCATGGAAGTCAGCCGGGTGAGCATTTCCTTCGCCGCCTTGTTGGTAAAGGTCACCGCCATCAAGCCCATCGGACTGACCTGATTGGTCTGGATCAGCCAGGCGATGCGGGTGGTGAGAACGCGCGTCTTGCCTGAGCCGGCGCCCGCGAGAACCAGGGCGGAGGCGGGAGCAGTGACGGCGGCGAGTTGGTCTGGATTGAGGCTGCTGAGGATGTCGGTCATAAGGAACGATTATAGGCGTCGTAGAATCGCAGCCATTTTGTAATCGAGACAAGACGATCATGAGTCAGCAAATTTCCATCTTTTACTTCGGCCATCTGGTCGAAATGCTCCACCGCGAAAGCGAGTTCATGTTCCTGCCGCTGACCATCAAGGACGTCAAAGGCCTGATGGCGCACCTGGCGCGGCGCGACGAGGAATGGACTCAAGTGTTCGCAACCCCGCGCGAGACGATGAAAATCACCGTCAACAAACAGTTCGCCGAACTCGACACGCCGGTCAAGGGAGGCGATGAGATTGCCTTTGTCGCGTTCCAGATGAATTGATTGTTCCCGTCATTCCCGCGCAGGCGGGAATCCAGTTCGTAAATCCGATTGTGGTTCAAACCCAGCTTGACGGACGCACTGGACCCCGGCTTTCGCCGGGGTGACGGGTCACCTGCCACATGCGCCCCCTCCATAATTTCTTCCTCGCTGCCCTGCTCGGCGCGTTGGCGCCGCTCGGCTTCGCGCCGATCGGCTGGTTTCCGATTCCGATCCTGACCCTGGC
>CAZUSF010000293.1:0-3505 GCA_964623355.1 uncultured Thiobacillus sp.
CTGGATTACGACCTGACCACCGGCGCGCGCTTTCATCCGCTGGAAATCATCCTGTCGATGCTGATCAAGTTCGCCGCCATCAGCGTGCTTGGTCCGCCGGTGGTTGCCGTGGTGATCTTCGAGGTCATGCTCAACGCCACCGCGATGTTCAACCACGGCAACATTCGTTTGCCAGCGGCGGTGGATCGCGCCTTGCGCTGGGTGCTGGTGACGCCGGACATGCACCGCGTGCATCACTCCATCGAAGACGATGAAACCAATTCCAACTTCGGCTTCAGCCTGACCTGGTGGGACCGGCTGTTCGGCACCTATCGCGAACAGGCGCGCGCCGGCCAGATCGGCATGACCATTGGCATCCGCGACTTCACCAACCCGCAGCAAGTCGATCGGCTCGACGGAATGTTGCTGTTGCCGTTCAAGGGCGAAGTCAGCGACTACGCGATCAACCGGCGCAATTATTCGGCTGAGGTGCGGATTTTGTAGACTGATCGGCCCATTCCTCTTTGCCCACCCTACGACTAGCCAGCGTTTTTCTTCCGCCCGATCAATTCGATCTGATAGCCGTCCGGGTCGGCGACGAAGGCAATGATGGTGGTGCCGGCGTTCATCGGGCCGGCGGGGCGGAGGATCTTGCCGCCTTTGTTTTCGATCTCGGCGCAGGCGGCATAGACATCGTCGACTTCGATCGCCAGATGGCCGAAGCCGCTGCCGAGGTCGTAGCGGTCGACGCCCCAGTTGTAGGTCAGTTCGATCACCGAGTTGTTCGCTTCGTCGCCGTAACCAACGAAGGCGAGGGTGAATTTGCCTTCCGGGTAATCCTTTCGACGCAGTAATTGCATACCGAGAATTTCCGTATAGAAGGCGATCGAACGATCGAGATCGCCGCTGCGCAGCATGGTGTGAAGTAAACGCATTCCAGGTTCCTTAAAACAGGTTGTCGAAAATCGCGCACTGGACCCCGGCATTCGCCGGGGTGACGGCGTGTTTGAAGTTCATTTTTCGCGCCGCAACTCGGCTTCCAGTTTCTTGTTCGTGGTGATGTCCATGAAGGTAATGACGACGCCGTCGATGACATTGTCGAGCGTGCGGTAGGGCATGATTTTCACCGTGTACCAGCGGCCGTCGTGGGTGGTGATGGCTTTCTCGGAGAACACCAGGGTACGCAGCACTTCGCGTGCATCGTCCTGCATTTCCGGGTAGACCAGATCGCTGACGATGTCCGACAGCGGCCGCCCGACGTCGCCGGGAATCAGCTTGATCAGGCGTGTGGTCGGCGTGGTGAAGCGGCGCACGCGCAACTGGCCGTCGAGAAAGACGGTGGCGATGTCGGTGCTGTTGAGCAGGTTTTTCATGTCGTTGTTGGTGCGCGACAGGTCGTCCACCTTCGATTGCAGCTCGGCATTCACGGTCTGCAACTCTTCGTTCAGCGACTGCATTTCTTCCTTCGACGTGGTCAATTCCTCATTCGTCGACTGCAATTCCTCGTTGGTCGATTGCAACTCCTCGTTGGCCGAGCGCAGTTCTTCCTGCGAGGTCTGCATATCCTCGCGCAGATTGCGGATTTCCTCCTGTGCGCTGTCGAGTGCGGTTTCCAGTTCCAGCGCCCGCGCACCGCGCGCGGGAGCGCGCTTGGCGTCTACCTTGGCGGCCGGTGGTGTCAGTTGATCATCGAACACGATCAGCGCCAGGCCGTTGAGTTCGACCGGTTCGGTCAACACCTCGGCATAGAGATTAATCGTTTGGCGACCGCCATTGGTGCCCACGGTGATGCCGCGCACTTCTATCGGGCCGGACTGACGCGTCGCTTTCTGCAACGCCAGCGCCAGTTCGTGGCGCAGACCTTCGCGCGCCATCGCATGGATGTTCCAGTTGGCCTTGCCGGCGGCCGGTTCCAGGTATTTGCCGGTGCGGCCGCTGATGAAGATGATGTCGCCCTTGTCGTTGACCAGGACGGTGGCGGGGGCGAACTGTTGCAGGATGCGCTGCTCCACCAGGCTTTGCAGATTGATCATGCTGCGCGGCAAGGTTTCGTCGATTGCAGCGTTGGCCGGGAATCCTCGCGTCGGGAATTCCATCGCCGCCATGCCTAGCGAGCCGCCGATGCGTCGATACAAGCGGCTTTTAACATCGATCGGGGCGAACAGTTCGGTGAAGCCGCCGATGGTTTCCGCGCTGCCGAGGAACAGAATGCCGTTCGGGTTGAGGCTGTAATGGAACAGTGGCAGCAGTTTTTGCTGCAACAAGGCGCCCAGATAAATCAACAGGTTGCGGCAGGTCAGGATGTCCAGCCTGGTGAACGGCGGGTCGGACAGCACGTTCTGCGGCGCAAAAATCACCATTTCCCGGATTTCCTTGCTGACCCGGTAATTGCCCTGTTCGTTGACGAAAAAGCGTTCCAGCCGCTCCGGCGAGACATCCACCGCGATATTGGCCGGGTACAAGCCCTGACGGGCGCGGTCGATGGCGTCCTGATCCAGATCGGTGGCGAACACCTGCAGGGTGAAGCGGCCTTTCGGGGCCAGTTTTTCCAGCGTTTCGCGGAACACGATGGCCAGCGAATAGGCTTCTTCGCCGGTCGAGCAGGCCGGCACCCAGGCGCGCAGGGTCCGGCCATTCGGATACATGGCCAGCAGTTCCGGCAGCGCGTGTTCTTGCAGATAAGCCCAACAGGCGGAATCGCGGAAAAAATTGGTGACGCCGATCAGCAGTTCCTTGAACAGCAGATCGACTTCAGCCGGGTTTTCCTGCAGGAAACGCGCATAGGTGGCGATGCGATCGACCTGATGCAGCCCCATGCGGCGCTCGATGCGGCGATAAACCGTGCTTTTCTTGTATTGCGAAAAGTCATGCCCGGTGCGCGCGCGCAGCTGAATCACCACTTTCTCCAGGCCGCTCTGGCTGGCGCTGTCAGATTCCTGTTCGTGCGCCGGGTGCGGCTGGTAATGCCGCCAGGCCGCCAGCAAACGCGTCGGTAGCGCCTCGGCGGCGGCGACGATATCGGCCAGGCCGGTATGGATGGCGCTGCCCGGCATGCCATCGAACTTGGCGCTGGCCGGGTCCTGCACCAGCACCATGCCGGCTTTTTCCTTGATTGCTTTCAATCCCAGCGTGCCATCCGACCCCATGCCGGAAAGAATGACGCAAATCGCGCGGTCGCCGCGGTCATCCGCCAGGGCACGGAAGAAATAGTCGATCGGCAGCCGCAGGCCGCGCGCTTCCAGCGGCGCCAGCAGATGCAGGGTGCCGTGCAGGATGGACATGTCCTTGTTGGGCGGAATCACATAGACGCAATTGGGTTTCACCTGCATGCCGTCGTCAGCCTGAACTACTTTCATCGGCGTAACCCGTTGCAACAGTTCCGGCATCACGCCGGGGCGGTTGGGATCGAGATGCTGAATGACGATAAAGGCAACCCCCGAAGCGGCCGGCACATTGGCCATGAATTGCTCAAGCGCTTCCAGACCGCCGGCCGATGCGCCAATGCCGACGATGGGAAAATCATCGC
>CAZUSF010000294.1:0-3492 GCA_964623355.1 uncultured Thiobacillus sp.
ACCACGATAAGACGCATTCATCAGCGCGTTATCCGGCCCTCGCATGCGCTCCTCTTCAAGGATCATGTTGACGGCGTAATCGCAGGCGACATCCCAGCGATGTTTCTGGCGATGATTGCGCCGATTGAAATGCGACAACGCGCAATGCATCGCCTCATGCGCCAGCACGAACTGGGTCTGTTCCAGCGTCAGGCGGCTGATGTAATCCGGGTTGAAATAGAAATTTCGCGCGTCGGTGGCCGTGGTCTTGCACCATTTCGGGTCCGCCGCCTTCAGCGGCAGATGCATCACCAAAGCGCCGAGAAACGGCTTCTCCAGGATCAGCCGCGTGCGCGCGGCGGCGAGTTTGGTTTCGAGCGCGTGAAGGTCTTGCATGGATAGCCGCCTGCCAACCTTAAGCAGAAGGCTTGAAATCGTACAACATCAACTCGGCGACGCTGTTGGCCCATTCGACGAACTCCGGCACCTTGAACAACGGTTGGCCGACAGCGCGATGCAGATCGGTCACCAACATGACGCCCATCTCGCGCTGCGGATAGTTGCGGGCATATTTGAGGATGTTGGACAGCTTCTTGACGCCTTGCTCACCTTCGCCGGCGCTTTCCTTCGCCCGCCTTACCAGCGCCGCTGCGACGCCGTATTGCAGGTCGATGCCCTTCGGCACGTCCATCACGCTGCCATCCAGAATGCCGTCGATATCCGGCAGGTTTTCCAGGTTGTCGATGAATGCTTTCAATTCAACCCCGCACGACTGGCCGACGCAGGCCTGCAAAACCGCAGACAGCAAATCCGGCCGTTCGCCGAATTTTTGCAAAGCGCGATGCGCGTATTCCCACGAACGCGGACTCGGGAACGCCACCGGGTTGTGCGCGGCATCGTAGTGAAACAGCAAGTCCGGCCGGAAACGCAGGAAACCGAGAATGCGTGCATCGATACCACTGTTCAGCGCCCAGTTGATCCAGTCGTCCAGATTGGCCTCGACCTCGTAATGCGTGAAGCGATTCGCCAGCGGCGCCGGCATGGCGTAGGTGACGCCGCGATCACCCTGTCGATTGCCGGCGGCGAAGATCGCCCAGCCATCCGGAATCACATATTCGCCGAGGCGGCGATCAAGAATCAGCTGGTAGGCAGCGGCGGAAACCGTCGGCGGCGCGGCGTTGATCTCATCCAGAAACAGGATGCCGGCCGGACCATGCCGGCGCGCATCCGGCAGCATCGACGGAATCGACCATTCAACATTGTCATTGTTGCGAAACGGAATACCGCGCAGATCGGTCGGTTCCATCTGCGACAAACGCAGGTCGATCAGCGGCACGTTATGCAGTTTGGCGATGCCGGCGATGATCTGCGACTTGCCGACGCCCGGCGGCCCCCACAACATCACCGGCGTGTGCTGGCCGGCGTTGCAACTGGTGAATTCGCGGTCGAGGATGGTTTCGATATGTGAGGGGCGCATGATTTGTCTTATGCCTTAAAAGCTTTTAACCGAGTTTCGTAAAGTCATCTTGAATGCTGCCGGCTTGCGCCATTTCAATCCGCGCTGCCACCAGGCCAGCCTGAATTTGCGCCGGGTTCACCATGGTCGGCAACAGGCGATGTACGCGCGCCAACCATTGCGGTTTTTCACAGGCTTCCAGCTCCAGTCGGGTGCGCGTGGTAATGCTCAAACGTGGCCAGAGCAGCAGCAGCGGTGCCAGCCAGCGATGATAATCGTTAATAACCGACTGTTCCAGTCGGCTATTTTCCCGCCTTCCCCAATCTTCCCGCACCAGCAATTCCGGAAATTCGACCGCGCCCAGTTGCCGCGACCGCCATTCATAGGGCAGGCGCAGACCGGCCATGCCTTGGCCAAGGCCGTCCTGGCCACGCTGAAACCATTGCGTCATCGGATGTGGCCGTGCCGCCTGATTCACCATGCTGGCGAGAAAATCGCGGTGCGCATCACTGGCATTGCGGATCAACGCATCCCTTCGCGCCAGAATCGGCGAATGAAAGCCGGTGTAACTCAGCGCAAACGGATGCCACTCGCTCCCCGTTTTTTCGACACCTTCGATACCACCTCGCCGGGTTGCCAACAACGCCAGCGGCAAACCACTTTCCCGATCCAGCAGCCAGAGTTCGAAGGTATCGAAAATGGGAAACGGCAGTGCCGGGCGAGTCTCCAGCGCCGCGATGATGTCGCCCAGACCGGCCGGTTGTCCCAGTTTCAGTCCGACGCCCTCCTCCCAAACGCCCACCGGCCGCACCCAGCCGTAACCATCGTCGGCGCGCAAATGCCAGGTAAAGCCATCGAAGGTATGCGCGCTAGCGTCACCGATATCGACGTAATGAACCACCCCGCGATACGGATTGACGCGGCGCAGCGCGTAATAGCTGGGATACATGGCGAGCTCAGGTGGCGGATTCAGGTGGCGAGTTCGGCCAGCATCTGGGCCAGACGCTTCCTGGCTGACTGGAGCAACTGTTCGATCCACTCTTCACCCGGCCCCGAAAACGCATCGTATTGGTCTTCGATACGCTCGATGATGTCGCGCACCTGAGCCGGATTGCGCGACCGACGAAGCTCATCGCTCAGGTCGGCCAACCATTTGTCATCTGCCATGCTTTGCCTCGTCATGTAGTTGCTGCAAACTTCGCCCAGATTCCTCACCACGTCAATTACGACGAGCGCGTCACCCATGAATTACTGCTCCCACTGCGGCACCCCGGTCCGCGTCGAAGTTCCCGCCGGCGATAACCGCCCGCGCCATGTCTGCCCAGGTTGCGGCGCCATCCATTATCACAACCCGAAAATGGTGGTCGGCTGCATTCCGGAATGGGAAGACAAAATTCTCCTCTGCCGCCGCGCCATCGAGCCCAAACACGGCCTCTGGACCCTGCCCGCCGGCTTCATGGAAAACGGCGAGACCACCGCCGAGGGCGCCGCCCGCGAAACGCTGGAAGAAGCCGGCGCCCGCGTCGACGTGCTGAATCTGTACAGCATGATCAGCCTGCCGGACATCAATCAGGTCTATCTGGTGTTCCGTGCCAGGCTGCTGCACCTCGACTTCGTGCCGGGCGAAGAAAGCCTGGAAGCCGGCTTGTTCAGCGAAGCCGAAATCCCCTGGGACAAACTGGCCTTCCGCACCATCGAACGGACCTTGAAGTTGTATTACGAAGATCGCCGCAGCGGCGGGGGTAACGACAACTACCCCCTGCACGTCGGCAACATCTTCCACAAACCCCGCTGAACGTGTCCATCAAGCGCCCCGAACTACTTGCACCGGCAGGTTCGCAAACCATGCTGGAGACCGCCCTCGCCTTCGGTGCCGACGCGGTTTATGCCGGCCAGCCGCGCTACAGCCTGCGCGCCCGCAACAACAGCTTTCGCGATGAAGTCGCGCTCGGCATCGGCATCGACTACACGCACAGCCGCGGCAAACAGTTCTACGTGGTCAGCAACATCTTTCCGCACAACGCCAAGCTGAAAACCTATCTCGCCGACATGGCGCC
>CAZUSF010000295.1:0-3460 GCA_964623355.1 uncultured Thiobacillus sp.
GCCGGTGTCATGTTGGTGGTGAATCGGCTGCGCGCCCAGGGCGTGGTGTGGTCGAACGTCGATCTGGCTGATTTCAATGCGCATCAACTCGATCTGATTCAGCTGGTCGCCGAACGGCTTGATGCGCGCGCCCAACCGCGCCGGCGACGCTCGGCGTTGTTGCCCTTGCTGGGGCGCAAGGCAGCCGAACAAGCGCAAGCGCTGGTATCCCAATTCGTGTTTTTCGGCCGCATCGTCGAAGCCTTCGTCGAAGTCGCGCGGCGGCCGCGCCTGTTGCGCTTGCGCGAACTCACCACGCAACTCGAAACGGTCGGGCTGAATGCGTTGCCGATCGTGATGTTGATGACCTTCCTGATTGGCGTCGTGTTTGCCTTCCTGCTCGGCGTCCAGGTGCAAAAGTTCGGCGCCAATATCTTCATCGTCGATGGTGTCTCGCTCGCCGTGACGCGCGAACTGGCGCCATTGTTGACCGCGATCCTGGTCGCCGGCCGCTCCGGTGCGGCGTTTACCGCCCAGATCGGCGCGATGAAGGTGACCGAGGAGATCGACGCGATTGCCACCCTCGGCCTGTCGCCGATTCAGGTGCTGGTGTTGCCGCGCCTGCTGGCCATCATCATCACCTTGCCGCTGCTGACTTTTGTCGGCGATGTGATGGGCGTGCTGGGATCGTCGCTGGTCGCGCATGCGCAACTGGATATTACTTATTACACCTTCTTCGAGCGCCTGAAGTCGGTGTTGCCGGCCAGCACGGTGTGGTTCGGGCTGGCCAAGACGCCGGTCTTCGCAGCGGCGATTGCGTTGATCGCCTGCCGCAACGGCTTCGCGGTGCAGCGCGATGCGCGCAGCGTCGGCGAATACACCACGAAAACCGTGGTGCAGAGTCTGGTGGCGGTGATCCTGATCGATTCCCTGTTCGCCATCGCCTTCCCGGAGGGCGGCCTGTGATACATACCGCCGGCGCGCTGTTGCAGGTCGAGCATCTGCATACCCATCTTGGTGGCCAATGGCTGCACAAGGGGATCAATTTTTCAGTCGGGCGCGGCGAGGTGGTGGCGTTGATTGGCGGCAGCGGCACCGGCAAAAGCGTGTTGCTGCGCCAGTGCATCGGCTTGACGCGACCGTCGCAAGGCCATGTGCGGTTGTTTGGCGAAGACATCTGCGCCTTGTCGAGTCAGCAATTGAATCAGGTGCGCAGTCGGTATGGCGTGCTGTTTCAGGAGGGCGCGTTGTTTTCATCGATGACGGTGGCGGAAAATGTCGCCGCCCCGTTGCAGGAACATACCCGGCTGCCGCTGAAGCTGCGCAATGAACTGGTGGCGATGAAAATCCGCCTCGCCGGTTTGCCGATGGAAGCGGCGAACAAACGGCCAAGCGAGCTTTCCGGCGGCATGAAAAAGCGTGCTGCGCTGGCGCGCGCGCTGGCGTTGGAGCCGGAGCTGCTGTTTCTCGATGAACCCACCTCCGGCCTCGATCCGATCAGTGCACGCGAATTCGATCATCTGTTGCGCGTGCTGTGCGACAGTCTCGGCCTCACCGCATTCATGGCGACGCATGATCTCGATACGCTGTGGGGCATGGTGGATCGGGTCATCGTGCTGTATGCCGGCAAGGTGATCGCCAATGGGCCGGTGAACGAGGTGGCCAAACTCGATCATCATTGGATAAGGGCTTATTTTTCCGCCCATTCAGGGAGGCAGTGAATGGAATCAGATGCACGCTATGCCTGGGTCGGTCTTGCCGTGGTGACGCTGATGGTGGCGCTGGCGGCGGGTTTTTACTGGCTCAACGGCAGCACCAAGCAAGACGTGAAACGATTCACCGTCTACTTCAAGAACCAGTCGCTGGAAGGCCTGCAATTGAACAGCGATGTGCGCATGCAGGGCATCAAGGTGGGCAAGGTGGAGGACTACATCATCCTGCCCGGCCAGGCCAAGACGGTGCGGGTGATCCTCGAAATCGACGCCCGCACACCGGTCTGGGAAGGCGCCGAGGCGGTGGTGACCCGCAATCTGGTCACCGGCCTGGCGGCGATCGATCTGGATAACGTCTGGAAGGGTGGCAGCGATATCGGGCCGCCGCCGGAAGGGGAGACGTATCCGGTGATCGACGAAGGCGTGCCGCAGATGACGCGTATTTCCAACACCCTGGAAAATCTGGGTAAAGCCGGCACCGAGGCAGTGGATCGGGTCAACAGCCTGCTTTCCGACCCGAATCAGCAGGCGATCAGCAGCCTTCTGGTCAACGTTGCCGGTCTCAGTGGCGAACTGCGCGGCGAGTTGCGCCAGATCGGCCCGGAACTGAAAGCCACGCTGGGCGCGACCCGGCAGGCAGCGCAGCGGCTGGATACGGTGGGCGCCGAACTGACGCCGGTGCTGCAGGACAGCGCACGCCTGTTGCGCGATGGCGGCAAATGGGTCGAGCACGCCGGGCAGCGGTTTGATCGCTTGGCGAGCGAAACCGAAGCCACCCTGAACGCTGCCCGCAGCACCTTGAACAAGATGGATGGCAGCCTGCGCGACATGCAGACCCAGCTCAAGCTCAGCGTCGATCTCGGTTTGCAGGAAATTCAGACCACGGCGCAATCGATGCGCGCTTCAAGCGATACCGTGCTCATCACCAGCCAGGAATACGCCGACCCGGTGCGCCTGCTTTATGGTCCGCACAAGGCCGAACTGGGCCCGGGAGAAAACTGATCATGCGTTGCCGATACCTGCTCGTTGCTCTCTCCGCCCTGCTTGGCCTGTCCGCCTGCAGCCTGCCCGGCGCACGCACGCAGGCGGTTCAGTATTTCGTGCTGGAAGCGGCGGCGCCGGTGCCTGCATCGGTGACTCCGGTTGCTGTCGCGAAAGCGGATCGGCCGCTTCCGGTGTTGTTGCTGCGTGATGCCGAGGCGAGTGTCTTTACCCAGAATCCGCGTTTGATCTACAGCCGTTCGCCAGGCACCCGTGGATATTACCTATATGCGTTGTGGACCGAATCGCCGCCCAAGCGCCTGCATACGCTGTTGCGCCAACGCCTGCTGGCGAGCGGCCTGTATGCCGGTGTCGTGCCGCTTGGCGCCGGGGTTCAGGGCGATTATCAGTTGAACTTCCGGCTGCTCGAGTTTTTCCATGATGCTGCACCAACCCCGGGCATGGCACGGGTCAGGCTGGATGCCGAACTGGTCGAGCGCGGCAGTGCGCGTTTGATTGCCCAGCAGGAGTTTGCCGCTGAAGTGCCGCTGACGAGTCAGGATGCCGCCGCCGCAGCCGTCGGCCTCGGCCAGGCCAGCAGCCAGACGCTGGATGCGATGCTGGCCTGGTTGGCGCGGGTGCAGCCAAACTCGGTGGTGACGCCGCAAGCCCGCTAAAATGCCGCTTTTCGCGCTTTCAGGTTTAGGTTTGTTTCATGTTGCTTTACATCCACGGCTTCAATAGCTCATCCCAGTCCGGCAAGGCGATCGAACTCGGCGACTGGTTAA
>CAZUSF010000296.1:0-3426 GCA_964623355.1 uncultured Thiobacillus sp.
TTTATGGAATGCCATCGATGTTGCCTGGCCCTGGACTCTTCGCAAATCCACGCCAGCAGGTTGTTTTCAATATTTCCCTTCCCTTGCATTAACTCCCGAATCGCCCATATCAACGCTGCGGCAGATTCTTCAGCGCCGGCCGAACACATTACCTTCGCTCGCGCCATTTTCTCCTGGAGCATTTCATGGAATTCCTGATGGAACCGTCCATATGGATCGGTTTGCTCACGCTTGTCGTTCTGGAAATCGTTCTGGGCATCGACAACCTCGTATTCATCGCCATCCTCGCGGACAAACTGCCACCGCACCAACGCGACCGGGCGCGGCTGATCGGTCTGTCACTCGCATTGCTGATGCGGCTGGGGCTGTTGTTCGCCGTTTCCTGGCTGGTCACCCTGACCACGCCACTGTTCACGGTTGCCGGAGCCAGCTTCTCGGGTCGTGATCTGATTCTTCTGGTCGGCGGCCTGTTCCTGGTGTTCAAGGCGACGATGGAACTACACGAGCGCATGGAAGGCAACCTGCACCAGACCGGGCCGAAGTCGGCCTATGCCAGCTTCTGGATGGTGGTTGCGCAAATCATCGTTCTGGACGCGGTCTTCTCGCTGGATGCGGTCATCACCGCCGTGGGCATGGTCGACGAACTGGGCGTAATGATGGCGGCCGTGGTGATTGCCATGGGCGTCATGATCATCGCCTCCAAACCTCTGACCAAGTTCGTCAACGAGCATCCCACCGTCGTCGTCCTGTGTCTGAGCTTCCTGCTGATGATCGGTTTCAGCCTGGTGGCCGAAGGTTTTGGTTTCCACATTCCCAAGGAATATCTCTACGCAGCCATTGGCTTCTCCATTCTGATCGAGACCTTCAATCAGGTTGCCTGGCGCAATCAGGCCAAGAACGAGTCCCGATTGCCATTACGGGAACGCACCGCAGATACCATCCTCAACCTGATGGGGGGACGCAGAATGGCCACTGCGGCAGAAAAGTCGGCGGAGGTTGAAGAAGGCGAGCCCCCGGCGGTCTTTGGCGAGGAGGAGCGCTACATGATTTCCGGCGTACTGACCCTGGCCGAGCGTTCCATTCGCACCATCATGACGCCTCGCGGAGATATCTCGTGGGTGGATTGCGAAGGCGATGCTGCGGAAGTTCGCGCGCAGTTGCTGGACACTCCACATAGTTTGTTCCCGGTATGCCGGGGATCTCTGGACAAGGTCATCGGCGTGGTTCGTGCCAAGGAACTGTTCACCGCGCTGGATAGCGGGCAAGACCTGGCGGAATGCGCGGCGCAGTATCCGCCGATCGTGGTGCAGGATCGAATCGATGTGATCAAGATCCTGGGCGTGCTGCGCAAGGCGAAAGGCAGTCTGGTGCTGGTGGTCGATGAATTCGGCACGATGCAGGGCCTGATTACCCCGCTCGATATCCTGGAAGCCATCGCCGGTGAGTTCCCGGATGCGGACGAAACGCCGGATATCGTGCGCGAAGGCGATGAATGGCTGGTCAAGGGCACAGCGGATCTGCATCTGCTGGAACAATCTTTGGGGGATGTATCACTGGTCAGCGCGGAGGATGAATACGCCACATTGGCGGGCCTGTTGCTTGCCCAGCAGGATCGCATACCCGCCATCGGCGAGTCGTTCCAGTTTGGCGAGTTTCGCTTCGAGATCGTCCAGACATCGGATCGCCGCATCGAACTGGTCCGTATCTCCCGGGCTTTGGATGAACGTGAACAGGAATAGCATGCCCGATCTGATCGGGTATTGAACCTAAGCATGCGACATTCCGTTGGAAGACTTCCGCTATCGCAGGTGTTGCATGGTCTTGCCAACGACCCGATTCGCGAGCGCATTTCCATAGTCGATCTGTTGGCGGCTTTGGGGGATCGCGCCATCGGTGCGCTGTTGTTCATCTTTGCGTTTCCCAATGTGCTGCCGACGCCGCCCGGAACATCGGCCGTGCTGGGAGCGCCATTGCTGTTCCTTGCCGCCCAGCTTGCCTTTGGCCGCCAGCCCTGGTTACCCGCAATCATTACCAAACGGTCGATGTCGCGTGACGACTTTCAGTCGCTGATTCGCCGCATAGCCCCCTGGCTGGCACGTGCGGAAAAACTGCTGAAGCCACGCATGAGCAGCCTGGCCTTGCCGCCTATGGAGTATTTGATCGGGTTGGTGTGCCTGTTGCTGGCGATATTGCTGGCGTTGCCGATTCCACTCGGCAACATGCTCCCGGCGCTGGCGATCAGTCTGATCGCTTTGGGTGTGCTGGAGCGCGACGGTGTGTGGGTGTTGGCGGGGTTGGTCACAGCGGGCCTCGCCATGATGGTGGTTTCCGGCGTCGTTTTCGCCATGATCAAGACCGGCATTTATCTGTTCACCCAGGTATTGCAATAAAGCGATGGCCTTAAACCATTACTTCTCACGTCGCTGGCACGGCCAAGTGCCGGTGGCGATACTGTTCTGGCGAGACATGCTGGGAGTCGGCACCTTGATCAACCTGACGGCAACCGCGCTGGGCCTGATCATGATCATCAATGGCATACATGCCGGATTTGCTGTTGCGCTGCATTTCCTGCCGTTGCCCTTTAACCTTTTCCTGCTGGCCGCGCTGAACCGTGCGCCGGATCGGAACATATTGCTGATGGCCATCGCTGTCGCATGGTTTGTTGTAATGATGTTGATTTGAGTGGGCGTGCGAAGTATCTAGGTCAACCAGCGACTTTAGTGTCTTTGGCTGGAGCGACGGCTTGTGCTTCCGGCCTTGCCTGGGTTGCCACGCTTGCGGCTGCCTGAACGCTAACGTCCGCCTTGCTCGCCGCGCTGATCAACGCCGGCTGAGCCGTAGCCGCCGCGGCAGCTTCCTTGGCCTTGATCTTGTCCCATTCCTGCATCGACAAGCCGCCGTCGGTGGCGCTCATCGCCTGCATGACACGGCTGATCTGGCCGGTTTCCTGCTCGACGACGGTTTCGATCTCACGTTTGGTATCGCCAGCCATGATCTCGTAACGCTGCGCAGTATCTTTCATCTCCTGCTGCATCTTGCGCAACTCTTCCAGCTTCATGTCGCGGTCGATGTCCTGCTTGACCTGCGACACATAGCGGTTGAGTTTTCCCAGCCACTGACCAGCCGTACGCGCGACCTTGGGCAATCGTTCGGGGCCAATGACTATTAGCGCAACGATGCCGATCAGCATCAATTCGGTGAAACCTATATCAAACATGTCGGTGCACCAATTTCAGGTTGAAAAACAAGCGTGCCAACGCATGGCACGACCAATAAAACATCAGTGATGCGACTTGTCCTTGACCTCACCCTCGATTGTCGTGCCGTTGGACTCATTGCCCTGACGCGGCAGTTCCGAAGGCTTGTTCTTTTCTTCAGCCATCGAGTCTTTGAAACCCTTCACCGCACCGCCGAGATCGCTACCCA
>CAZUSF010000297.1:0-3422 GCA_964623355.1 uncultured Thiobacillus sp.
CACGGCATCCGACGTCAGCAACGCGATGGCAAGCAACTGGCGGTACTGCTGATCGATCTGGATCGCTTCAAGCACATCAATGAAACGCTTGGCCACCGCGTCGGCGATACGCTGTTGCAGACCCTGGCGGCGCGTCTGCGTGAGCATATGCGGAGCGCCGATACCCTGGCGCGGGTCGGTGGTGACGAGTTCGTGCTGTTGCTGGAGAACGATGTTTCGCTGCTGGCCATCAGCAGCTTCGCGCGCAAGGTGCTGAGCCTGCTGAGCGAACAGGTTCTGGTTGACGACAACCCGCTCTATGTCACCGCCAGCATTGGCATCAGCCTGTTTCCCAACGACGGAAACACGGCCGACGACCTGTTGCGGCATGCCGATGTCGCGCTTTACAAGGCCAAGGACCAGGGCCGCAACGGTTTTCAGTTCTTCGAAGCTGAAATGACCACCTATGCCTACGACAATCTGCTGCTGGAAAGCGCACTGCGCGTCGCAGTCAGCCGCAATCAATTCCGCGTCCACTATCAACCCCAGGTGAATCTGGCCAACGGCGAGCTGTGTGGCGTAGAAGCGCTGGTGCGCTGGCAACATCCGGTACTCGGCCTGATCCCGCCGGGGCAGTTCATCCCCCTGGCGGAAGCTGCCGGCGTGATCGGCATGATTGGCGAATGGGTACTGCGCGAGTCGTGTCGACAGATGATGGCCTGGGAGGCGCAGGGATTTCATATGCCGCGTGTATCGGTCAATCTTTCGGTGCAACAGATCAACCGGGACACGCTGTTGCCGATGGTCACCGTCATCCTGCGGGAATCCGGCCTGAGCAGCGATCGGCTGGAACTGGAAGTGACCGAGTCGATGATCATGCGTCAGGCGGACATGGCGTGCGGCGTGCTGGATGACCTGCTTGAACTGGGCGTCAAGCTGGCGATCGACGACTTCGGCACCGGCTATTCCTCGCTCGCCTACCTGAACAAACTGCCGCTGCACCGCCTCAAGATCGACCAATCCTTTGTCCGCGGCATCGGCCGCGATAAAAACGCCGATGCCATCGTGCGTGCCATCATCGCGCTGGCCCGCAGCCTGGGACTGGAAACGGTCGCGGAAGGTGTGGAAGAACAATCACAAGCCGATTTCCTGGCGCGTGAGTTGTGCGATGTCTGTCAGGGATTTCTCTTCAGCCGCCCGGTCGAGGCAGATGAAATCCTCGCTCGTTGGTCTGCGTAAGACCAAAATCCTCATCACCAGGTTTGCCATACTGGCCGGACTTTTCTCTTTTCCCTTTATTCACTTCGAGGATCTACCATGAAAATCAGATTTCTGATCAGTACCCTGCTTGCTTTGTCATTTGCCCCCGCTTTCGCAGGTGAAAAGGAGGATGCCACGGCTTTGGTGAATGATGCGGCCGCAGCAGTATCGAAGGACAAAGCTGCAGCGATTGCCGTCATGAGCAACAAGGGCGGCCGCTTCGTCAAAGGCGAGCTTTACGTGTTTGCATACGACATGAACGGCGTCATGGTGGCGCATCCGATCAATGCCAAACTGATCGGCAAGAACCTGCTTGAGGTACCGGATGCCGATGGCAAACTCTTCCGCAAGGAGATCATCAGCGGCGTCCAGGCCAGCGGCTCGGCTTCGGTTGGCTACAAGTACAAGAATCCGCAATCGGGGAAGGTCGAGGACAAGATCAGTTTCTGCAAGAAGGCGGCTGACCTCGCTGTTTGCGCCGGGTACTACAAATAATCCGCATTTTCTTTTTGCCCCATGTGCTTGCAATGAGCCCGCCCGGGTAACCGGGCGGTTGCTGTGATGATCAATTTAGGTGTCAAAAGAGGGTTGGTGGCGCTGTCTGCCATCACTATTGTCGGTCTCGTCCTCGCCACCGCGGGCGGTCTCTGGCTGGCCCACAACGCTGCCGATGTAGCGAAAGATATCTACGCGACCCGCACCGTGCCTTCCGGCCAGCTCATGCAGGCGGTGGATGCGCTGCACCGGGCGCGGGAAACCATCCTTCTGGCGGTTTCTGAAGAGAACGAAGAAGTGGCGCAGGCCCATCTGGACCGCATGCCGGCACTGGACAAGACACTTGCAAATACCTTGCAGGCTTATGTCCAGGCGGTGCCGGATCAGAAGATGGCCATCGACGGGCTGGGCGTGTTGATTACCCAGTACAACAAGGCGCGGGATCAGTCGGTGATGATGATTTCCGTGGGTGATCAGCCAAGTGCGCTGGAAAACATCAAGTCCAATGCCGGCCCCAAGTTCGACCAGGTTCTGGATGAACTGAGCAAGGTGATCGAATCCCAGTCGACCCTGGCCCGCGAAGACTACGAAACCGCCAAGGCACGGCTTGACAGTCAAAGCAGCATCCAATGGGCGCTGGCCTTCCTCATGCTGGCAGGCCTGGGCTGGGCATTCGTTGTGATCGGTCGTGCCATTACCGGCCCCCTGGACCAGTTGAAACAGGTGATGGTGGCCAGCCAGCAGGATCTGAACCTGACCCTCAGGGCAAAAGTGGTGCGCCAGGATGAAATTGGCCAGACCGCCCAAGCCTTCAACACACTCATGGACAGTTTTCAGGAAATGCTCGTCGCAGTGCATGACTCCACCCTGTCCCTGGCGAATATGTCCGGCAACCTGTCCGACGCTGCCCATAAAGTGGCACGAGCATCGGAGAACCAGAGCGCATCGTCTTCGTCCATTGCCGCCTCGGTGGAGGAGATGTCGGTCAGCGTCAGTTCGGTTTCCGAAAATGCCCAGGCGGCCACTCAGCAGTCGGAGCAAGCCAGAACTCTGGCCAGCCAGGGCAGCGAACTGGTGGCAAAACTGCTCGACAAAATCGAGCATGTCTCAAGTGCGGTGCGCCTTTCCGCTGAAGGCATAGACAGCCTGGGTGCTCGTTCAAAGGAAATCGAGAACATCACCGGTGTCATTCGCGACATGGCCGACCAGACCAATCTGCTGGCCCTGAATGCCGCCATTGAAGCAGCGCGGGCGGGCGAATCCGGCCGCGGATTCGCGGTGGTGGCAGACGAAGTGCGCCGATTGGCGGAACGCTCCGCCCAGGCCGCCAACGAAATCTCGACCATGATCAGTGGCATTCTGGCTTCCACAACCATCGTGGTGAACCAGATGAAGCAGGAAGTGCGCGACGTAGATGAGGAAGCATCGCTGTCGCATGGCACTGGACAGGCCATCGCAGGTATCAGCCAGGCGGCCAGCAATACCGCCAGGGCGATCTCCGAGGTATCCACTGCGATTCGGGAACAGGGCTCAGCCAGCCAGGAAGTGGCCCGACACATCGAGTCCATCGCCCAAATGACCGAACAGAACAGTGTCTCCGTCCAGCAAACCGCGCTGGCTGCAGCCAGCGTAGGTGCCGAAGCGGCCCGCCTGCAACAGATGGTGAACCGCTTCAGGATTACTTAGGC
>CAZUSF010000298.1:0-3414 GCA_964623355.1 uncultured Thiobacillus sp.
CACAACATCGGCTATTTCTTCTACAACGGCGGCGGCGATTCGGCCGACACCTGCTTCAAGGTTTCCCAGCTTTCCGAAGCCATGGGCTACCCGATCCAGGCCATCCACGTTCCCAAGACCGTTGACAACGATCTGCCGATCACCGATTGCTGTCCCGGTTTCGGCTCGGTCGCCAAGTACATCGCTGTATCGACGCTGGAAGCCTCGTTCGACGTCAAGTCGATGTGCAAAACCTCGACCAAGATTTTCGTGGTTGAAGTGATGGGTCGTCACGCCGGCTGGATTGCCGCTGCCGGCGGTCTGGTTGCCGATCAGGGCATCCCGGTCGTCATCCTGTTCCCGGAAATCGAGTTCGATCAGGCCAAGTTCCTGGCCAACGTCGATGCCAAGGTCAAAGAGCACGGCTTCTGCACCATCGTGGTGTCGGAAGGCTGCCACTATCCGGACGGCAAGTTCCTCGCCGAGCAGGGCACCCGCGACGCCTTCGGCCACGCCCAGCTGGGTGGCGCAGCACCGGTGGTTGCCAACATGATCAAGGAAGCGCTCGGCTACAAGTTCCATTGGGCCGTCGCCGACTACCTGCAACGCGCCGCTCGCCACATCGCCTCCAAAACCGACGTCGAGCAGGCTTATGCGCTGGGTGAAGCCGCAGTGAAATTGGCGCTTGAAGGCCGGAATTCGGTGATGCCGACCGTCGTTCGTCTGCAGGATATTCCCTACAAGTGGGAAATCGGCGCGGCCGAACTGAAAGATGTCGCCAACGTGGAGAAATTCATGCCGCGCGATTTCATCAGTGAAGATGGCTACGGCATTACCGACAAGTGCCGCAACTATCTGACCGGTTTGATTCAGGGTGAAGACTACCCGGCATTCGAAAACGGCCTGCCGAAGTACGTCACGATGAAAAATGTGGCGGTGGAAAAGAAATTGCCTGAATTCAAGTTGTAATATTTCTTAACGGAAATCAAGGGCGCTGGTTGTAAAACCCGCGCCCTTGTTCATTATCATGGCTTTGAAATGGTGCTTACATGACACTCGACCGCGCTCGCCAACTGCTCAAGGTTCAAGCCGATTTCGGTGGCTTCTACAACGCCAACTCGGCGAAGCTGATTCTTTCCGAAGTGCAGCGTGAACACGGCCAGATGGCGGTGGATCGCCTGATCATCGATTTGCATCTGGACACCATTTTCGGTTTTGAAGCGGGTACCCGGTTCGAAGGTGGGTTGGCGCTGGGAAAAGAGATCTAATTTCAGATTTCCCCCACTTGCATGGGAATAAGGTAAAAACCGGGACCAGTAGCAAACCGCGTTTAAACGTCAATCGGGCAGTTTGGGGAGAACTGGCTGATATCCGTTTTCCTGCCTGGAGTGACCGGCAACGCCAACCGCTGATGCGGTAACGCTGAGCCGTCTACTCCACATTGTTGTTTGTCATTCGAGGAGATGAAGCGATGAATGAAGGTTTGATGTTTGCCCTCGTAGCCGCAGTGCTCGCACTGCTCTACGGGATGATTTCGATTAAATGGATTGTAAGTTTGCCAACCGGCTCTGATCGAATGCGGGAAATTGCCGCCGCGGTGCAGGAGGGCGCTCAAGCCTATTTGAATCGGCAATACACCACCATCGGCATCGTTGGCGCGATTCTACTGGTCGCCATTTTCATCTTTCTGGGTATCCAGACCGCGATTGGCTTCGCTCTCGGCGCCATCCTCTCCGGCCTGACTGGCTACATCGGCATGCACGTTTCGGTGCGCGCCAATATTCGCACCGCCGAGGCGGCCAATCATGGCCTCAACGCTGCGCTCAACGTGGCGTTCAAGGGTGGCGCTATCACCGGCATGCTGGTGGTTGGACTTGGTCTGCTCGGTGTCGCCGGTTATTACGCCGTGCTCACCCTGATGTTCGGCGCCACTGCCGCTGAAGCCACCCATGCCCTGGTTGGCCTGGCCTTCGGCAGTTCGCTGATCTCCATCTTCGCCCGACTTGGTGGTGGCATCTTCACCAAAGGTGCAGACGTCGGCGCTGATCTGGTCGGCAAGGTCGAGGCCGGCATTCCGGAAGACGATCCGCGTAACCCCGCTGTCATCGCCGACAACGTCGGTGACAACGTCGGCGACTGCGCTGGTATGGCTGCGGACCTGTTCGAAACCTACGCGGTGACCATCATCGCCACCATGCTGCTAGGTGGCCTGCTGATTACCGACTCCCCCAATGCGGTCATCTATCCGCTGGTGCTGGGCGGCTTCGCAATCGTCGCGTCAATCGTGGGTACTTTCTTCGTCAAGGCGCGTGAAGGCGGCAAGATCATGAATGCGCTGTATCGCGGCTTGATCGTTTCTGGTGGCCTCGCCGCAGTCGCGTTCTATCCGCTGACAACCTGGATGCTGGGTGATGGCGTGATGATCGATGGCGTCTTGGTCACTTCGCTGAATCTGTATTACGCGACGCTGATTGGCTTGGCGCTCACCGCCGCCATGGTGGTCATCACCGAGTACTACACTGCGACCGAATACGCGCCGGTGCGCCACATCGCGGCAGCTTCCGCCACCGGTCACGGCACCAACGTGATCGCCGGTCTCGGCGTGTCGATGAAGTCCACAGCCGCGCCGGTGCTGGTTGTCTGTGCCGCCATCTGGGGCGCACATGATCTGGCGGGCCTCTACGGAATCGCCATTGCCGCCACGTCGATGCTGTCGATGGCCGGCATCATCGTCGCCCTCGACGCCTACGGCCCGATTACCGACAACGCCGGCGGCATCGCCGAAATGGCCGGTCTTGACGAGAAAATCCGCAACATTACCGACCCGCTCGACGCCGTCGGCAATACCACCAAGGCAGTGACCAAGGGTTATGCAATTGGCTCCGCCGGTCTCGCCTCGCTGGTTTTGTTTGCCGACTACACGCACGCATTGACCGCCGGCGGCCAGACGTTGACCTTCGACCTGTCCAACCACATGGTCATCATCGGCCTGTTCATCGGCGGCATGGTGCCCTACCTGTTCGGGGCGATGGGCATGGAAGCGGTCGGTCGCGCCGCTGGTTCTGTCGTGGTTGAAGTGCGTCGCCAGTTCCGGGACATCCCGGGCATTCTGGAAGGCACTGCCAAGCCGGAATATGGCACCTGCGTCGATATGTTGACCAAAGCCGCGATCAAGGAGATGGTCGTGCCTTCTCTGTTGCCGGTTGCAGTGCCTGTACTGGTCGGTCTTATCCTTGGCCCGCAAGCGCTAGGCGGTGTGCTGGTCGGCGCCATCATCACCGGTATTTTCGTCGCCATCTCGATGACCACCGGTGGCGGCGCCTGGGATAACGCCAAGAAGTACATTGAAGAAGGCACCCACGGCGGCAAGGGCAGCATGGCCCACAAAGCGGCGGTCACCGGCGACACCGTCGGCGATCCCTACAAGGACACCGC
>CAZUSF010000299.1:0-3411 GCA_964623355.1 uncultured Thiobacillus sp.
AAATCGCGGGCTGCGGCACGGATTTTGACGATGTCGTCGGGCAGCGTCAGATCGGCGCACACGCTTTTGACGTCGCCGCCGAGGCGGGCGACGCAGGCTTCCAGTTTTGCCGCATCGCGGCCGGCCAGCAACAATGCCGCGCCTTGTCTGGCGAGTTCGTGCGCCAATGCCTGGCCAAGGCCGCCCGTAGCGCCGGTGAGCAGAATGCGGGCGGTGTTCAGCTGCATGTGGACTCCTGTTGCGGCATCGGCAAGCCGCGAAAGATGTCCGCGTAGAGTTTGTAGATGACGCGGGCGCAGTGGAGCACATCGGCCTGGTCTTCCGGCGTCATCTGGTTGACCAGTTCGGCCAGATGTCGGGTGTGTTCCTGGTCCAGCGTGCCGTGCGATCGCAGGTAGGAGAAGGCCGCATCGGGCAGTTTCAAGGCGTTCTGGATGAGGTTGGCGGCGTGCAGTGCGAGGGCGACACTGGTACCTTCGAGCACGAACACCATGCCGAAGAAGCCGGCGGGATTGCGCCGCTGCGCCAGGTCGTAGGCATACGCCACCATGACTTCCGCAGCCAGTTGCGGCTGGCTGGAGCGGGCGGCTTCGAGGTCGCCGCCGGCAGCGGCGATGTCATTCAGGATCCATTCTTCATGCCCGATTTCTTCTTCGATATATTCCGCAACCGGTTTGCGCAGCCACGCCAGCCGCTCCGGCAGTCGGCTGCCGACCGCCATCAACAGCGGCGTGGTGTGGCGGACGTGATGGAACGCCTCTTGCAGAAAAGCGAGGTAACTTGGCAGCGTGACCTGGCCTTGCAGACACGCTGCAATGACTGGTGCGGCGAACAACTGCGCGCGCTCGTTGGCGGTGGCTGCGATCAGGTTTTCATAAAACGACATGGGCGGATTCCTTGACGGTGTAGAGGCAGGCGAGGGCGTCGGCGTGCTGACGCAGGATGGCGGCGCGGACCGGGCGGCCGTTGCCGGTGGCGAGTCCGTTGCCTGGCGTGAACGGCGCACAGGTCAACCAGTCGCCGATGCGGGCGTAGTCCGGCAGAGTCGCGTTGGCGCGGGCGACTGCTGCGGCAAGATCAGCCTCGCTTTGGGGAGCCAGCAGCGCCGCCAACCAGGGTCGGGCTTCGCCGGTAACGATGGCCTGAGCGATTTCCGGTTGCGCCAAGAGTGCAGCCTCGACCCATTCCGGCGCGATATTGCGGCCATAGGCGGTGATGATCAGATTGCTGCGGCGGCCGGCCAGATGGAGAAAGCCGTTGCCGTCGCGCTGGCCGAGATCGCCGCTGGCGAACTCGGTTAATTCCGTATCCTTGCCTGCTACCTGATTGGTTGTGATGCCCAGATAGCCGAGGAAGGCGCGGTTCCTGATGTGGATTTCCCGGTCGGCATCGATCCCAATCTGCACATGCTGCAACGGTTGGCCTACGCTGCCGGGTAGGTCGGCGCCAGGCCGGTTCAGGCTGATTACCGAACCGCATTCGGTCATACCATAGCCTTCATACACCGGCACTCCGACATTGCGGGCAGCCTGGATCAGACCGGGATCGCAACGCGCCCCGCCGACGGCGACGAATTGAATGCTGGCTGGTGCGCGCTGGTTCGATCGCTGCAACGCCAGCGTCCAGGCCTTGAGCAGTTCCGGAACCAGGATCAGGCTGCTCGGTTGCACGGCTTCGATCTGGCGCATCAATTGCAACGGATCGAAACCTCCCATGCCGCGCCAACCCAGATCGGCCAGTTTCGGCAATACCACCTCGGCACCGCGTAGCAGTGGTGCATAAACACCGGCGACGTTTTCCAGCAACAGCGCCAGCGGCAAGACTGATAGGTGGCGTGTGATCGGCACATCGGCCAGCGCCGCGCAGACGGCTTTGGCGGTATCCAGCAAGCCGGCCGCCGACAGGCAGACGCCCTTGGGCTGGCCGCTGCTGCCGGAGGTGTAGGAGATTTTTGCGGTGCCAGGTGGCAGCGACGTGGGTGTAATAACGCGCTGCAACAGAGTCAGGCCATGCCATTGGCCGACTTCAACAAAGCCCAGGTCCAGCCCCTTGATGCGCGCGGCCTGATCGGTCAACAAGACATCGGCGGCGCTGCTTTGCAAGGCATGGCGCAACTGGTCATCACTGAAAAAGCCGGGCAGCGGCAGTTGCACGATGCCGGCGTGCAATGCCGCCAAGTCGGCACAAACCCAGGCTGCACCGTTATCCGCCAGCAGCGCCAGCACTCTGGTCTGATGCCGTTGCAAGCGTTGCGCCAGATGCTCGACTTCCTGTCTCAATGCACTGGCAGTGAACGAATTATCCGCATCGGACAACACGCTTTGCCCGGCCGGCAAACCCTGCAACGCGGCGAATACTCGTTCAAGCAGGCTGTCAGCCACACGCTTTCTCCGGCTGATTGCGCATGCGCTCCAGTGCCAGCCGGATGCGTCCGGCGACGACCACGGGCTGGCTGTCGTAGTAGCGGCCCCAGTCGCTCGCCGATTCACCCAGACGAGCCGGATCAGCAACGCCCAGCGCCAGCGGCGGCAGACCGAGCTTGGCGAAGATGCCGATCAATTCCTGTGTCGCGGTGAACACGACCCATTCATAACCAAGCCGATCCAGATGTTCGGCCAGGGTCAGGATCATGCGCGCGCCTCCGCCAGGCGTGATTGCCGCCAGATTGCCGACTTCCGCGATGCGCTCGCGCGCAACTGGTGATGCGGCGAGGCGGGCAATGTGCGCTTCAACCGGTGCATCAAGATAGGTTTCCAGGAATAACGGGCCCTGTGCCGCGCCGCGCCATCCGGCTGCGGCGGTAATCCGATCGGCCTGCTCGAGCAGCATCAGGTCGGGCGCAAAGCTGCGCACCTGAGCGGCGTAATGGCGTGAGAAGACGCTGCGGATGAAGTTTTCGGCTGCGTCCCGGCGTGGCGAAGCAAGTGTTATTAGATGTTTCACCGGGGTGCTGTTTCCGGCAGTGCCTGCGGAAGCCATTGAGGCAGAAACGCTTGGGACAGAAGCAAAAAGGTCGCGGTAAACAGCATGAGCATGCATCGGGATGCCTCTCTTTCAGGTCGATGCATGACAGCTTAGAAATCCCGGATTAATCGAACCTTAAAACCGATGCAGGATTTGCGACGAATTTGCAGCGAAAATTTTCCTGAAAAAACGCCGATTTCAGCGCGAAAAAGGGGAAATAAGGGGAGAATCGCCGACCCTTGTATGGACTGGTAGTTTGTTACCAGTAATTTCTGGCCTGTAATAGGCCTGTAATCAGTACGGGTTAGATTCAGCAACCCGAAAAATAATGAAGATGGATGGAGCGAAATTATGGTGAATATCGATGGCACAACGCATGCCTATTCAAAACCGGTGGAACCCCCGAGTAGTTTGCTGCTGCGCACCCGGTTCGATTCGGCGCTGGTT
>CAZUSF010000300.1:0-3408 GCA_964623355.1 uncultured Thiobacillus sp.
GCGTGGGTGTGGCGAATCATCGAGAACAGCGACTCGGTCTGCTTCTTGCCGTCGATCACCCAATCGGCATTGAAAATCTTGTGCCGGCAATGTTCTGAGTTGGCCTGCGCGAACATCATCAATTCGACATCGGTCGGGTTGCGTTTCACCCGCTTGAAGTTCTCGCTCAGATAATCGATTTCATCCGCCGACAAGGCCAGGCCCAGATCCGCATTCGCCTTTTCCAGCGCTTTCTTGCCACCCTTGAGCAAGTCCACCGTCGCCAGGGGTTGTGGTTCGACATGGTGAAACAACTCGGCGGCCATGCGCTCATCCAGCAGCACACTCTCGGTCATCCGGTCATGCAGGAAGGGCAAAGCAGCTTGCACAGCGGCGGCCGAAACCGGTTTGCCCTTGCGTCCGAATAACTGCCAGGCAATGCCATGTTCGATCCGTTTGATCGCCTGCAAACCGCAATTCGCCACGATATCTGTGGCTTTGGAGGACCACGGCGAAACCGTGCCCAGCCGAGGAGTGACCAGAATCGCATCGGCCGCTGGCTGATGTTCCTGCGCATTCAACAACTTGAACAGGAAAGCCAGGTCTTCAGCGGTAAGCGAAGTTTCCAGTTCGGCAAAATAACGATGTTCCGCGGATACGTCCGTGATGCCGTGCGGCGCCAAGTCTTGCAGCAGTTTCTGGATACGGAAATCAGACAGGGCTGAAGCGGCGGAAAGACCACCCTTCAGAAACAAGACTTGCGATTGAGGTATTGAGCCCATGGCACTTCCCGGCAGGGGTTGGGAAAGCGGGGCATTTTATCCGAAGGGCGACGAGTTATCGTGAACGTCGCGAACAGAAGCAATCACGATTAGATGCGTAGAACCAGATACGGCCTGACTATTAATTGAACGGAGAGTCCAGTTGGGTTTTCAGCGCCGCGCGCAGCGCCAGCCCAACGCGACCGGATTTGAAGGGCTTGATGATGTATCCCATCGCCCCGAAACCGACCGCGTCGCGCACCGTGCCCATGGTCGAATCACCGGTAATCATCACGACACGAATATCGGGATAAGTTGATCGGATGCTTTTCAAGACATCAATGCCCGACATACCGGGCATATTGACGTCCAGGCAAACCAGGTCAGGCCGCGTCCGTTCAAGGCACGCCAGCGCGCTCTGCCCATCGCGCGCCTCGCCGGCAACGTCGAAACCTTCATCACGCAACAAGGCCTTGAGAACTTCACGCATCAACGTGTCGTCATCGACTACCAGGACACGCGGGCGTTTTGCGGTTGAATTCATTGCTCAGAAGAGAAGTCAGGACACATCAATTTTAAAACCCCGGATGGTCTGTGTGGCGGGCTTATCACGATCACTTGGAAACATATAACACGACTTCCCTCCGCCTCTTTTCAGGCTAAAAAAATGTCCAAACACTTGAACCGATGAAAGTGCAGGCGGAACAAATGCAACAGAACTGAGCAAGACATCAACATTCTTGAAAAATATTTTGGTCTGGCTGTTGACAAGCCAACTCCGGTTTAGATATTGTGCACCGCAACATTGGTGCACTGCACAAATGACTTGAACTTGACTTGAACACCTCACTTGAACCCAGGAGAAACACCATGCAAAAGCAAATGATCGAAATGTTTGAAAAATCCACCGAAACCGCGATGGAATCCGTTCGCAAGATCAGCGAACTGAACCAGCGCACCTTCGACAAGATGTTCCAGCAACAAGCTGAACTGGCCGCCTTCTTCATGGATGCCAGCGCTCGCAGCATGGAACTGATGACCAAGGCCAAAGGCTACCAGGACCTGATGGCTGGCCAGACCGCGCTGATGCGTGAATGTGGCGAGCGCGGCATCAGCGCCGTGCGCACCAGCATCGACTTCGCTAACGAGTCTTCAACCGAATACAGCAAGCTGACCCAGGAAAGCTTCAAGGTTGCGCAAGAGCAAGCTGCTCAAGCCACTTCCAGCCTGCAAGCCAACGCCTGATCGACGTACCAAGCTCCTTCAACGCCCGCCAGGTTTTAGACCTGGCGGGCGTTTTTTATTGGGATCCATAAATTAAGGAAAGCAGTCATCCGAATGGCAGTTGCAACTCGGAAGCTGCCGAAAGACCAATCCCCACTTGTCGGCTTAAACTGCGAACTAAATAATATGGGTTAACCCGCAGAACGGCTTCAGGAAACACTTAGGCTGCTTGCCATACAGCGTATACAACGATGAAACCGATTTCTTCCGCGCCTCTTGATGCAAATTTCCGTTACTGCATCTGCGATGCTGCGGTCGGTGTTGATTCCGTGTCCGGCAATCCGCAACCGCTGCTGGGTTTCGACGCGCAAGCCTTCCTCGCCGGAACCGTCGATTTGAGAGCGCGTATTCATGCCGACGATGCGGATATCGCCGCCCAGTTGTTCGCGCCGCAAGCGACGGTGATCCGCCAGGTTGTCAATCTGCGCCTGCGTCAGGCCAACGGCCGGGTTCGTTGCGTCAAGTGCAGTTATGAAAAGTTGGTGACTGCTGCAGGCGTCACGCTCGATCTGCTGCTGGAAGACGCCAAGAGCCTGCCGCGCACGCTCGATGATGCGGCCGCCATGGCGAACTTCCGGGCGATGATGGAGAACACCGATGACTACATCTTTTTCAAGGATCGCAACCATGTTTTCACCGGCGCCAGCCAGACGCTGGTGGCGCTGTGCGATCCGGCCGAGCACTGGACCGACCTGATCGGTCAGACCGACTACGACGTTTTCCCCGAGGAATTTGCCGACGCCTACTACAAGCTGGAAAAGCAGGTGTATGCCGGAGGAGAAGTGGCCCATGAGGTTCAGGAATATCTATCCAAGGAGGGCCGCAAAGGCTGGGTAGATAACCGCAAGTACCCGATCCGCAACGCCGCCGGCGAGATCATCGGCCTGTATGGCATTGCCCGCGATATCACCGGGATCAAACAGGCCGAGGCCGAGGTGCTGCAGCAACGCGAGACCTTGCAGCTGATCCTCGATTACGCGCCGATCGGCATCTGGTTACAGGATGGCAATGGCAAGATTGCTTTCGTCAACAAGGCGTTTTGCCAGGCGACAGGCATTCCGGAAGCGCAGTTTCTATCGGTTGACCATTACATCGAGTTGATTCCGGATGAGTTCCGGCCGCAATGTCTTGCCTCGGATGCCAAGGCTCTGGCCAGTGCCGGCGTCAGCGTCACCCATCAGCGCCTGCCCTTCGTCGATGGTCAGATCCATGACTTGCGCATCATCAAGGCAGTCAAGCGGGATGCCGAGCAGCGCCCTGTGGCACTTGTTGGCTTGAGCCTGGACATCACCGAAGAGATCAGACAGAAACAGGCGCTGATTCAGGAGCGGGACAGTACCCGCAACATCCTGGCGACGGTGGAGGCGATGATTGTCGCGCTCGA
>CAZUSF010000301.1:0-3406 GCA_964623355.1 uncultured Thiobacillus sp.
TGGCGCCAGTCATCGCCTTGCCGCGACGGCCGTTATCCAGCAGTGAATCGACAGACTCCTGCAACATGCGCTTTTCATTGCGCACGATGATGTCCGGCGCCTTTAGTTCAAGCAGTCGCTTGAGACGATTGTTGCGATTGATGACGCGGCGATACAGGTCATTCAGGTCGGAAGTTGCGAAACGACCACCATCCAGCGGCACCAGCGGACGCAGTTCCGGCGGCAGAACCGGCAGCACTTCCAGAATCATCCATTCCGGGTGAATCCCGGATTTCATGAACGCCTCAAGCACTTTCAGGCGTTTGGCAAATTTCTTGATTTTGGTTTCTGAACTGGTCTTCGACAGATCGCTGCGCAACTGTTCGACGACGACCGGTAGATCGATGCCTTTCAGCAGATCACGAACACCTTCGGCGCCCATACCGGCCTTGAATTCATCGCCATACTCTTCCAGTTTGGCGAGGTAATCCTCTTCCGTCAGCAACTGGCACTTGTTCAGCGGCGTCATGCCGGGTTCGGTGACGACAAAAGCTTCGAAATACAGCACGCGTTCGATGTCGCGCAAGGTCATGTCCAACACCATGCCCAAGCGGCTGGGCAAGGATTTCAGGAACCAGATATGCGCCACCGGACTGGCCAATTCGATATGGCCCATGCGCTCACGACGCACCTTGGCCTGGGTGACTTCAACGCCGCACTTCTCGCAAATGACGCCGCGATGCTTCAGACGCTTGTACTTGCCGCACAGGCACTCGTAATCCTTGATCGGGCCAAAAATCTTGGCGCAGAACAGACCGTCACGTTCCGGCTTGAAGGTGCGGTAGTTGATGGTTTCCGGCTTCTTGACTTCACCGAAGGACCAGGACCGAATCTTGTCGGGCGAGGCGAGGCCGATCTTGATGGCGTCGAATTCCTCGTTCTGGGTAACCTGCTTGAAGAGATCGAGTAGTGCTTTCATCGTTTCATTCCCCCGTTAGGGACTAACTCTAAGTGGGGAAAAGAGGGAGAAAAGAATGGCCATAACCCTGACAACCATTTCATTTTCACCGCTCGTTTCCTATTTCTCGTTTCCTGCGCTCTATTCAGATCGCGATCAATACCGTTCCAGATCGATGTCGATCGCCAGTGAGCGGATTTCCTTGACCAACACATTGAACGACTCCGGCATACCCGCATCGATCTTGTGCTCGCCCTTGACGATGTTCTCGTAAACCTTGGTGCGTCCGGAAACGTCGTCCGACTTCACCGTCAGCATTTCCTGCAAGGTGTAAGCCGCGCCGTAAGCTTCCAGCGCCCAGACTTCCATTTCGCCGAAACGCTGGCCACCGAACTGCGCCTTGCCGCCCAGCGGCTGTTGCGTCACCAGCGAGTACGGACCGGTGGAACGGGCGTGCATCTTGTCGTCAACCAGGTGATGCAGTTTCAGCACATGCATGATGCCGACTGTCACCGTCCGGTCAAACGGCTCGCCGCTGCGACCGTCATATAGTTGAACCTGCGTCTTGGCCGGCGTGAAGCCGACTTGCTTGGTGCGCGGATCATCATCCGGATAAGCCAGATCGAGCATGGTCTTGATCTCTTCCTCGGAAGCGCCGTCGAACACCGGCGTCGCGAACGGCACGCCCTTGGTCAGATTGCCGGCCATCTCCATGATCTCGGGGTCAGTCAAACCCTTGATGTCTTCCTGCTTGCCGGAAGCGTTGTAGACCTTGTCGAGGAACTTGCGGACTTCAGAAGCCTTGGCCTGCGCTTGCAGCATGCCATTGATCCGCTCGCCGAGACCGCGCGCGGCCCAGCCCAGATGGGTTTCGAGAATCTGACCGACGTTCATCCGTGAAGGCACGCCCAACGGGTTCAGCACGATATCAACCGGCGTGCCATCCGCCATGAATGGCATGTCTTCCACAGGCACGATCTTCGAGATCACACCCTTGTTACCGTGGCGACCGGCCATCTTGTCGCCCGGCTGCAAGCGACGCTTGACAGCCAGATAGACCTTGACCATCTTGATCACGCCAGGCGGCAATTCGTCGCCCTGGGTCAGTTTCTTCTTCTTGGTTTCCAGCATGCGGCCGAATTCAGCACGCTGCTTTTCCAGCGACTCCTGGATGCCTTCCATCTGACGCGCCAGATCCTCGTCCGCCACGCGGATATCGAACCAGTCATGCGCGTTCATGCTGTCCAGGTACTCAGCCGTGACTTCAGCGCCCTTGGCCAGCTTCTTCGGACCGCCCTTGGCAGTCTTGCCAAGCAGCATGCGACGCATCCGGGAGAACGCATCCTCTTCCACGATCCGCATCTGATCGGCCAGATCCTTCGAATACTTGCGCAACATTTCGTCGATGATCTCGTTGGCGCGGCTGTCGCGTTCGATACCTTCGCGAGTGAACACCTGCACATCGATGACCGTACCGCTCATCCCGGTCGGCACGCGCAGCGACGTATCTTTCACATCGGAAGCCTTCTCGCCAAAGATGGCGCGCAGCAGTTTCTCTTCCGGCGTCAACTGGGTTTCGCCCTTCGGCGTCACCTTGCCGACCAGCACGTCGCCGGCCTGGACTTCGGCGCCGACGTGCACGATGCCGGCTTCATCCATGCGCCCCATCTGCAACTGCGACAGACTGGAAATGTCGCGCGTGATTTCTTCCGGACCCAGCTTGGTATCACGCGCAACCAGCGACAACTCTTCGATGTGGATCGAGGTGTAGCGGTCTTCCGCCACCACGCGCTCGGAGATCAGGATCGAGTCTTCGAAGTTGTAGCCGTTCCAAGGCATGAAGGCGACCAGCATGTTCTGGCCCAGCGCCAGTTCACCCTTGTCGGTCGAAGCACCATCGGCGATCACATCGCCCTTGGCAATCTTGTCGCCCAGGCGCACCAGCGGACGCTGGTTGATGTTGGTGTTCTGGTTGGAACGCTGGTATTTGGTCAACGTATAGATATCGACGCCGACATCGCCACTCTGGGTTTCATCGTCATTGACGCGAACAACAACCCGGCTGGCATCGACATAATCAACCATGCCGCCGCGATGCGCGGTGACCACGGTGCCGGAGTTGACCGCAGCAGTACGCTCGATACCGGTCCCGACCAACGGTTTATCCGGGCGCAGACAAGGCACCGCCTGACGTGACATGTTCGAACCCATCAAAGCGCGGTTCGCGTCATCGTGCTCAAGGAAGGGAATCAGTGAAGCCGCAACCGAGACGATCTGCGACGGCGCCACGTCCATATATTGAATACGGTCCGGTGAGGACAAGGTGAATTCGTTGCGGTTACGACAGGAAACCAGGTCATCGGCAAAGCGGCCCTTGGCATCCAGCGGCGCATTCGCCTGCGCGATGACGTACTGGCTTTCCTCGATCGCGGAAAGGTATTCGATCTCGTCCGAAACCTTGTGATCCAC
>CAZUSF010000302.1:0-3379 GCA_964623355.1 uncultured Thiobacillus sp.
CCCGCGCGGGGAGAGGGAGCCAGAACAGAGGGCGGCGGACGCCACGGTCCTGCTGCGCATCGAAGTGACCGACACCGGCATCGGCATTTCCCCGGAAGATCAAAAGCGCCTGTTCACCGCCTTCGAGCAGGCCGATGGTTCGATGACCCGGAAGTATGGCGGCACCGGCCTGGGCCTGGCCATCACCAAGCGGCTGGTGGAAATGATGCGGGGGCAGATTGGCGTAAGCAGCACGCCCGGGCAGGGCAGCACCTTCTGGTTCACCGTTCGGCTCGGCAAGTCCACCGATGCCATCCAGCCTGCGCCGACTTTTGCCGAGAAGTCCGCCGATGAGCGGCTGTTCGACGAATACGCTGGCACCCGCATCCTGCTCGTCGAAGACGAGCCGATCAATCAGGAAGTCTCGCGCGGCCTTTTGGAAGACGTCGGCCTGGTCGTCGATCTGGCCGAGGATGGCCTGCAGGCGCTCGATCTGGCCAAACGAAACCGCTACGGTCTGATCCTGATGGACATGCAAATGCCGGTGATGAACGGGGTTGAGGCAACGCAAGCGATTCGCACCGATTCGCTGAACACCAAAACTCCCATCCTCGCCATGACCGCCAACGCCTTCGACGAGGATCGCCAGATCTGCCTCGACGCTGGCATGAACGACCACATCGCCAAGCCGGTAGATCCGGACCGGCTGTTTGAAACCTTGCTGGTGTGGTTGGAAAAAAGCGGCGACTGATCGACGGCTTGATTGCAGAAACCCGCCAAAGACTCGCCGGCAATGCCCGCCGTTTCTGGGTGGGCGGGGTTTCATAACAGGCACTATTTCCGTCGCAGCCACTTGAGCAGCATCGCGTACAGTTTCTCGGGTTCCACCGGCTTGGTAATGAAGTCGTTCATGCCGGCTGCGAGGCAGGCTTTGCGGTCTTCATCGAAGGCATTGGCGGTCATCGCCAGAATCGGCACAGCCTGGTATTGCGGCAATTGGCGGATGATTCCGGTGGCTTCCACGCCATCCATGACAGGCATCTGCATGTCCATCAGGATCAGGTCGTAGGGGTTAACGGTGGCCAGTTCCACCGCTTCCTGTCCGTGGTTGGCGATATCAACTTGCCAGCCGATATCGCCCAGCACGATCAACGCCACTTCCTGATTGATCTCATCGTCCTCGACCAGCAACAGCCGCGCATGCAGGAAGTCGCGCTTTAGCGCGGCCTCGGCATCCGCCTCCGGAATTTCGTCGCGCGCTGCCGGTACGCTTGCATCCTGCCCGGTGAGTGCCGGCAAATGCCGCTGCAGGGCGTCGTGCAACAGCGAGGCCGACAACGGCTTGAGCAGAATATCGTCAAAGCCGACCTCGCGCGCATCGTCCAGGATCACCGCATCGCCCGAGGCGGTGACCAGCCAGACCATGGGTTGATGGCGCAAAGGCAGGATGCGCAGCATTGCCAGCGTTGCAAAGCCGTCCAGGTCCGGCATCAACAGATCGACCAGTACCAGTTCAAACGGACGCTCGCCCGCATCGGCGGCACGGATCAGTTCGACCGCATCTTCTCCCGCGGCGACCGCTTCGCTTTCCAGACCGGTCATGCGCAGCAATTGGGTGTGCACCATGCGGTTCACCAGGGTGTCGTCTACCACCAGCGCCCGTTTGCCCTGCAGGGCCGGGATCAGATAGCGCCCCCGGGTGACGCTGACGCGGCCCAGGCGGGCGGAAAGCCAGAAGGTGCTGCCGACGCCGGGTGTGCTCTCCACCCCGGTATCGCCGCCCATCAGTCCGGCCAGGCGGCGTGTGATGGCGAGACCCAGGCCGGTGCCGCCAAAGCGTCGAGTCGTCGAGCTATCGGCTTGCTCGAAGGCATGAAACAGGCGCGGCAGATGTTCAGCGGCGATGCCGATGCCGGAATCGGTGACCTCGAAGCGCAGCAGCAAGTCAGCCGCACTTTCTTCGACCACCCGGGCACGCAAGGTGATGCTGCCATGCTCGGTGAATTTGATGGCGTTGCCGAGATAGTTGAGCAACGCCTGGCTGAGGCGGGTGACGTCGCCATTGACGACGCCCAGGTCGAGGTCGGCGTCGATGATCAGTTCCAGCCCCTTTTCGTGGACACGTTCAATCACCATGGCAGCCATGCGCCCGAGCATCGCGTCGAGTTCGAAGTCGCTTCTTTCCAGCACCAGCTTGTCGGCTTCGATCTTGGAGATATCGAGGATGTCGTTGATGACGCCGAGCAGGTGATCGGCGGAGGCGGCAATCTTGCCCAGCTTGTCGACGTGCTCCGGCTCGTTGATCTTTCGCCGCAGCATGTGGGTAAAGCCAATGATGGAGTTCATCGGTGTGCGGATTTCGTGGCTCATGTTGGCCAGGAAGGTGCTCTTGGCGCGATTGGCTGCTTCGGCCTGGTCACGCGCCAGGCGCAAAGCTTCATCGGCCTGCTTGCGCTCGGTGATATCGCGGTTCGAAACGCGGCGACCAAGCGACTTTCCCGCCGCATCCCGGACCGGCTGGCACAGATGCTCGATCCAGCGCAGCTCGCCGTTTTTGTGATGAATGCGATGTTCGATATCGCGCACGCCGTTACTCTCGCCATCGTGCAAATGTTCGAGCAGCTTGGCGCGATCATCGGCGTGGGTGATTTCGAGATACAACTCGGGACGCGCCAGAAATTCCTCGGCGCGATAGCCGCTGACACGCTCACAGGAAGGCGAGCAATACAGCCAGTGGCCGGCGGCGTCGACCCAGGTTTCCCAGTCGTAGGTGAAGTCGGCGACGGTGCGGTACTTGGTTTCCGCGTCGAGCAGCGCGGCGGTTCGCTGGCGAACGCGTTCTTCGAGGTCGGCGTTGAGCTGTTTGATTTCGGCCTCGGCATTCAACCGTTCCAGCTCGCCGGCGGCGCGCGGCGCGATCCGTTCCAGAGTGGCTTCGGCCAGCGCGCGGTTGGTCAGCGGGTGGCGTCCGATGGCTGCGATAAGGCCGATCGGTGTGCCGCTGTGGTTCCATAGCGTGACGCCGATGTAACTCTCGGCCCGCAGGTCCTGCAGAGCCTGATCATTCGGGAAGGACCGGCAGACGCTGGCCGGAAAGCAGCAGACCTGCTCGCCCACCACGTCGCCGCAGGGTGTGTCCTTCAGGGCATAGGTAACGTTGTCTTCGAAATGACCGTCGTGCCAGACGGCCAGGGTCCGGGCGTTCAATCCGTCGCCTTCGAGGTGGTCGATGCAGATGTAGTCCATCTGCAGGCTCTCGGCCAGGAAGCGCGCCAGCGTATCGAAGAAGGGTTCGGTCATGGCTTTGCTGCCGGCCTGGGCGAGGAAGGCGTCGACGCGCTCCCGCTGCTTGCGCTCGGTGATGTCGGTCAGGGCAATGCGGATCGCCGTCCCGCCTGCG
>CAZUSF010000303.1:0-3369 GCA_964623355.1 uncultured Thiobacillus sp.
ATTGCCGCGATGCTGGCGCATGCCTGGATCGGGCTGCGTGAAATCTTCATCGATTATCTGCACTGCGCAAGCTGCACGCTGTTGCGCCTGGCGCTGTATTTCGCTTTTGCCGCGCTCTACCTGGCTTGCCTGGTCTGGGCGGTGGACATCCTTTGGAGTGTGAGGTGAGCAAACCCATGAATTCATCCCAGATCCCGAAGCGCACTTTCGATGCCGTGATCGTCGGCGGTGGCGGCGCCGGTTTGCGCGCCGCGTTGCAACTGTCGCAGGCCAATCTGAAAGTGGCGCTGATTTCCAAGGTGTTCCCGACCCGCTCGCATACCGTTTCGGCGCAGGGCGGCATCACGGCGGCGCTGGCCAATGTGTCGGATGACAACTGGCATTGGCATATGTACGACACGGTCAAGGGCTCGGATTACCTGGGTGATCAGGACGCCATTGAGTTCATGTGCCGCAACGCGGCCAGCGCGGTGTATGAGCTGGAACACATGGGACTGCCGTTCTCGCGGCTGGAAAACGGCAAGATCTACCAGCGCCCGTTCGGCGGTCAATCGCAGAACTATGGTGGTGAGCAGGCGATCCGCACGTGCGCGGCGGCTGACCGCACCGGCCATGCGCTTTTGCACACGCTGTATCAGCGCAACATCGCAGCGCGGACACAGTTCTTTGACGAATTCTTTGCGCTCGATCTGATCCGCGATGACGAGGGCACCGTCCTCGGCGTGGTGGCGGTGGAAATCGAAACCGGCGAAGCGAGCCTGTTCGAATCACGCGCGACGTTGCTGGCCACCGGCGGCGCCTGTCGCATCTTCCGGCATTCCACCAATGCCCATATCAACACCGGCGACGGGCTCGGCATGGTGCTGCGCGCCGGCCTGCCGCTGGAGGACATGGAGTTCTGGCAATTCCACCCGACCGGCATCCCGGAAGTCGGCAGCCTGATTTCCGAAGGCGTGCGCGGGGAGGGCGGTTATCTGGTCAACAAGGACGGCGAGAAGTTCATGCAGCGCTACGCGCCGAACGCCCTCGATCTGGCCTCGCGTGATGTGGTGGCGCGCGCCATCGCGCAGGAAATCCGTGCCGGCAAGGGCTGCGGCGAACATGGCGATTACGTGCATCTGAAGATCGAGCATCTGGGCGCCGAAAAGATCATGGCGCGCCTGCCTGGCATTCGTGAGCTGTCGATGCAGTTTGCCGGCGCCGATCCGATCACCGACCCGATTCCGGTGACGCCAACCGCGCATTACATGATGGGCGGCATTCCGACCAATATGTACGGCCAGGTCGTTTCGCCGATGCGTTACGGTCCGGAGGAACCGACACCGGGACTGTATGCCGTCGGTGAGTGCGCTTGTGTTTCAGTGCATGGCGCCAACCGACTGGGCGGCAACTCGCTGCTCGACCTGGTGGTGTTCGGCCGCGCTGCGGGTCAGCATGTCATCGAGTATTTGCGTGAAAACCCCTATCCGCGTCCTCTGCCGCAGGAAAAGGTGGACCAGGCCCTGGCTCGCCTGGCGCGCTGGGACAAGCCGAAAGGCACGGAAACCGTGGCCGGATTGCGCGACGAGATGCAGCGCATCATGCAGGATCATTGCGGCGTTTACCGCACCGAGGCGTTGCTGAAAGAAGGCCTGGCCATGCTCGACAAGGTGGAAGCCCGCTTGCCGAACGCGGCATTGTCGGATCACAGCAAGATGTTCAATACCGCGCGTCTGGAAGCACTGGAACTGGAAAACCTGATGGCGATTGCCCGTGCCACGCTGGTCTCGGCGCTGGCACGCACCGAGAGTCGCGGCGCGCATACGCGGGAAGATTTTCCCAAACGCGACGACGATCGCTGGCTGCGCCATACCCTGTATTTCAGTGGGACACCTGAAATGCGTGATCAACTCGACTACAAGCCGGTGCGCCTGAAACCGCTCACTGTGGATACCTTCCAGCCGAAAGAAAGGACGTACTGATGCGCTTCCGTATCTACCGCTACGACCCCGAATCCGGTGCTGCACCCAGGGTTCAGGAATACGAGCTCGATTTCGACCCGAAGGGCAAGAAGGTTCTGGACGCGCTGATCGCGATCAAGGACACCCTCGATGAAAGTCTGTCTTTCCGCCGCTCCTGCCGCGAAGGCGTCTGCGGTTCCGATGGCGTCAATGTCAACGGCACCAATGTGCTGGCCTGCGTCACGCCGCTGGAAGGCCTGAAGCAGCCGATCGAGATTCGGCCGTTGCCGCGTCTGGGCGTGATCCGCGACCTGATCGTCGATATGGCGCAGTTCTATCAGCATTACCGCGCGGTCAAGCCTTACCTGATCAACCTCGATCCGGAGCCGGAAAACGAACGCCTGCAAAGTCCGCAGGAACGTGCCGAGCTGGATGGCTTGTGGGAATGCATCCTGTGCGGCTGCTGCACCACGTCCTGCCCCTCGTTCTGGTGGAACCCGGACAAGTTCCTCGGCCCCGCCGCCTTGCTGCAGGGGTATCGCTTCATTGCCGATACGCGTGACCAGTCGACCAACGAACGGCTCGACTTCCTGGAAGATCCGTATCGCCTGTTCCGTTGCCACGGCATCATGAACTGCGTCGAAGTCTGTCCAAAAGGGTTGAACCCCACTGCCGCCATCGGCAAAATCAAGTCGCTTCTGGTGAAACGGGCGTTGTAGAAACTTTTGTGACTGGCGAACCCTCCATCAACCGTCTGCGTTGGCTGTGCCGGCGCGGCATGTTGGAACTGGACGCCTGGTTGACGCGGTTTCTTGATTCCCGTTATGCCGATTTGTCTGCCGAGCAACAGGCTGTTTTCGTTCGACTGCTGGATCAGGACGATATGGCCCTGTTCGACTGGCTCACCGGAGCGTGCGCTCCACCCGCTGAATTTCGCAGTGTGGTGGATGAAATCAAAACAACTAGGCATTCAAGCCAAAAAGGTAACCAATAACATGACCAAGCCAACCGCTGCCACGCTTCAAATCAACGACCAGAATATCAGCCTGCCAACCATGCAAGGCTCTTTGGGACCGGATGTCATCGACACCCGCAGCCTGGGCAATCAGGGTTATTTCACTTATGACCCCGGCTTTCTTTCCACCGCCAGCTGCTCCTCCAGCATCACCTATATTGATGGTGATAAGGGCCTGCTGTATTACCGCGGTTATCCGATCGAACAACTGGCCGAACGCTCAGATTTCCTGGAAGTGTCCTATCTGCTTTGGCATGGCGAATTGCCGAATGCAGAACAGAAGAAAGATTTTGATTACCTGGTCAGCCATCACAGCATGCTGCACGACCAGATGTTGTCGCTGTACAAGGGTTTCCGGCGTGACGCGCATCCGATGGCGGTGATGGTGTCGATCATTGGCGCGATGGCGGCGTT
>CAZUSF010000304.1:0-3362 GCA_964623355.1 uncultured Thiobacillus sp.
AAGGTTTGCACGTTTTGCTTCAGCGCATTGATATAGCCGGGATCGGCGTGGAAATGCTTCAGTGCACGAATCTCGGGAGGATTGCGCTGGTGCAGCAGGCTTAGCCAGGCCGCGTCGAGCGCCGAACCGGTGCTGCTGGCGGCATATTGCGGATACAGCGGCAACAACAGAATGCGATCGACGCCTTGCGCTTTCATCGCCTGGATCTGCGAGTCGACCGAGGGTTGGCCGTAACGCATTGCATAGTGGACGACGATCGGTTGCGCGCTGCGGCGTGCCATTTCGGCAGCCAGCAAGTCGGCTTGGCGGGCGGTGAAGTGCTTCAGCGGCGAGCCTTCCGGACGCCAGATCGAGGCGTATTTGGCGGCTGATTTCTTCGGCCGGGTATTCAGGATGATGCCGTTCAGAATCAGCCACCAGATCAGACGTGGAATTTCCACCACGCGGCGGTCGGAGAGAAATTCCTTCAGATAGGGCCGCAAGGCTTTTGCGGTGGGGGCTTCAGGGGTGCCCAGATTGATCAACAGAATGCCGGTGCGGGTGGCTTGGCCATGGCTGTAGGGCGGTTCGGGCTGGTAGAAAGGCATGCTGTTCTTTTTCAGTGATAGGTCAGCGCGTTGGAGAGCAGGCGCGCTGTGATGTCGACAATGGGAATGACGCGTTCGTAGGCCATGCGGGTCGGACCGATGACACCGAGGGTGCCGACGACTTCGCCATTGGCTTCGTAAGGTGCCGCGATGACGCTGCATTCATCCAGGCTGGCGACGCCGGATTCGGCGCCGATGAACAGTTGCACGCCGCTGGCGGCGTGACCGACATCAAGCAGTTGCATCAATTCGGTTTTCTGTTCGAACAGGCCGAACAACTCGCGCAGCCGCACCATGTTGGAGGTGAGTTCCGGCGTGTTGATCAGGTTGTGTTCGCCGGACAACACATATTCCTTGCCGACATCGCTGAATGCGTCGGTGCCGGCGGCGACCACCATTTCCATCAGCCGGCTGATATCCGACTTCAGTTCCACCAGTTCGCTGGCCAGGCGGGGTTGCACTTGCTCGAACGAATGGCCGGCAAAATGTTGATTGAAATAATTGGCGGCGCGGACCAGTTGATTCGGATCGTAATGACGGTCAGTGATGATGACCCGGTTCTGAACTTCGCCGTCGGCGGTGACCATGATCAGCAAAATACGTTTATCGGACAGGCTGAGAAACTCGATCTGGCGCAGGCCGAGGTTGCGTCGCTTCGGAATCAGCACGACGCCGGCATAGGCGGTGAGTTCGGCGAGCAGGTGAGAAGCGGCGCTGACCAGGCGCTGCGGGTCGTCCGGTGACAAGGTGGTTTCGATCTGGCGAACCTGGCCTTGCTCGAGCGGTTTGACGGTCAGCAAGGTGTCGACGAACAGCCGATAGCCACGCGGTGTCGGGATGCGGCCCGCTGAAGTATGCGGGCTGGTGATGTAGCCGCCTTCTTCGAGGTCGGACATGATGTTGCGAATCGATGCCGAAGACAGGTTCAGGCCGGAATGCTTCGACAGCGTCCGGGAGCCGATCGGCTGACCGTCTTCGATGTAGCGCTCAACCAAAAACTTGAGCAGGATGCGGGCGCGATCATTAAGCATGGCGGGAGATGATAACGGGATGGCTATAATTTCGCGCCATGAAAGCTGATTTCAAGACGATTGCGCTAGTAGGAAAATTCAACAGCCCGGGTAATTCCAGCTCGCTGCTGCGTCTGGCTGACTTTTTGCGACAGCGCGGGCATGTGGTGATGATCACGCCACATACCGCTGATTGCTGTCAGATCACCGATTTTCAGGTGGTGACGCTGAGCGAAATCGGCCCCATGGTCGATCTGGCGATCATCATGGGCGGAGACGGCACCTTGCTCAACATTGCGCGCACCTTGGTCGATCACCGAGTGCCGTTGATCGGCGTCAATCAGGGGCGCCTGGGTTTCCTCGCTGATGTTTCCATCGACACCATGTTTACTACCCTGGAAGACATGCTTTCCGGCCAGTATGTGGCGGAAGAACGCATCATGCTGGAAGCCAGCGTCGAGCGGCACGAGGATGTGCTGATCGCTTCCTATGCCTTCAACGACGTGGTGGTGAGCAAGAGTTCAACCGGCCGCCTGATCGAATTCGAGGTCTACATCGACAACCAGTTCGTTTACAGCCAGCGCGCCGATGGCCTGGTAGTGGCTTCGCCGACCGGTTCGACAGCGTATGCGCTGTCTTCCGGCGGACCGATTCTGCATCCGACGCTGGAAGCCGTGGTGATGGTGCCGATCTGTCCGCACACGCTGTCGGCGCGGCCGATTGCGGTGAATAGCCGGTCCGAGATCGAGATCAACCTGATCCATGCCGATGACGGTCGCGTCCACTTCGATGGTCAGCGTCACGCCGATTTGCAGATTGGCGACCGCGTTGTGATTCGGCGTGCCCACAACACCGTCCGCCTGCTGCATCCGGAAGGCCACAACTACTACGACACGCTGCGCCAGAAGCTGCATTGGGGCGAGAAGCTGTGAGAACTGCCGACTAACCATGCTGCTGTCCCTGTCGATTTCCAATTTTGTGCTGGTCGAACAACTGTCGCTCGATTTCAGTGCCGGTTTTTCGGTGTTGACCGGCGAGACCGGTGCCGGAAAATCCATTCTGCTCGATGCCATTTCACTGGTTCTCGGCGAACGCGCCGATGCCAGCGTTGTGCGGGAAGGCGCCGAACGGGCCGAAATATCGGCTGAATTCGGCATTCCGGCCGACAGCCCGGTGAACGATTGGCTGGCTGAAAATGATCTCGCCGGCGAGGAAGCTGTGCTGCTGATGCGGCGCGTGGTCGAGGTTTCCGGCCGCTCGCGCGCATTCATCAATGGCCGACCGGCCACCGCGCAGCAATTGAAGGCGGTGGGCGAGTATCTGGTCGATATTCATGGTCAGCATGCGCATTACTCCTTGCTCAAGGCCACCGAACAGCGGCGTCTGCTGGACGCATTCGGCGGCGCCGCCGAACTTGCCGGCGAGACCGCGCGCGCTTATCGCGTCTGGCGGGAAGCTTCGGCGCAGCGGGAAGCGGCGCAGAACCATGCTGGCGAACAGGACGCCGAGCGGGAACGCTTGAGCTGGATCGAGCAGGAACTCGCCGGCCTCGATTTCAGCCTGGATGCCTGGCAAGACTTGCAGGAATCGCATCGGCGTCTGGCGCATGCCGCCGATCTGGCCACCGGCGCGCAAGCTGCCAGCGATACGCTGGAGGCGGAAGAGGCGGGCGTGCTGAATCGTCTGCGCGCCTTGCGCGCTAACCTGGCCGATCTGGCCGCCATCGATCCGGCGTTGTCCGAGCCGCTCGGCCTACTGGAAAGCG
>CAZUSF010000305.1:0-3361 GCA_964623355.1 uncultured Thiobacillus sp.
TCAATCAGGCACTTACGCAGGATTTCAACTTGGTGCCGACTTAGTGCCAACTTGGTGCCGACTTGGCCAAGTTCGGGTTCTTTTCCAACTACCGACTCGGCGACTTCCAGGTGTAGCGACGCGCGATTAATGGCCAATATCCCCACTCATGAAAGCTGGGAATATCGCTTCAAAACGTAACCCCGGCGTAACCCCAGCCATAAAACAAAAAGGCCCGCATCGCTGCGGGCCCTTGCTGTGTCTGGCTCCCCGACCTGGACTCGAACCAGGGACACACGGATTAACAGTCCGTTGCTCTACCAACTGAGCTATCGGGGAATTGAGAGGCCGCGATGATAAGTGGGGTGCGGCTTCCGGTCAATATCAAAGACCGTATTTCGTCTGTTTTTTATCGATCAGGCGAGCGCCTGAGCAATGCGTTCGATTGCCTTTTTCAGGTTGCCCATCGAGGTGGCAAACGAGATGCGGATGCAGCCTTCGCTGCCGAAGGCGGAACCCGGAACCAGCGCAACACCGAATTCGAGCAAGCGTTCGGTCAGCGCCATGTCGTTGGCGGCGGCGAGTTTGCTTTCGGCATGCAGTTTGGCGATGGCGGCACTGACATCGGGGAAGGCATAGAAGGCGCCGCCGCTGTCGACACAACTGACGCCGGGGATGGCGTTGAGCGCATCGACCACGTAGCGATGCCGTTCGCGAAAGGCGGCCAGCATCGGCGTGATGCAGCCCTGGTCGCCGTTCAGCGCCATTTCGGCGGCAACCTGCGATATCGAAGTCGGATTGGACGTGCTTTGTGACTGGATGTTTTCCATCGCGGCGATGATTTCCTTCGGCCCGGCGGCATAGCCGATGCGCCAGCCGGTCATCGCGTAGGCCTTGGAGACGCCGTTCAGCACCATGGTCTGGCCATACAGATCCGGACAGGCGTTGAGGATGTTGCTGAACTCGCCATCGCGCATCAGGATGTGTTCGTACATGTCGTCGCTGACGATCAACACGTGCGGGTGGCGACGCAGCACGACGCCGAGCGCGGCCAGTTCGTCCTTGCTGTAAACGGCGCCGCTGGGATTGGACGGGCTGTTGATGACCAGCATGCGGGTCTTGGGCGTGATCGCCGCTTCCAGTTGCGCCGGGGTGATCTTGAAGCCTTGTTCGATGCCGGCATCGACGATGACCGGCACGCCATCGGCAAGGATCACCATGTCCGGGTAGGACACCCAGAACGGCGCCGGGATGATCACTTCGTCGCCCGGATTGATAAACGCTTGCGCCAGGTTGTAGAAACTCTGTTTGCCGCCACAGGAAACCAGAATCTGGTTGGTTTGGTATTCAAGTCCGTTCTCTCGCTTGAACTTGTCGATCACCGCTTTCTTCAGGCTGGGCGTGCCGCCGACCGCCGTGTATTTGGTGAAGCCCGAGTTGATCGCCCCAATGCCGGCATCCTTGATGTGCTGCGGCGTATCGAAATCGGGCTCGCCGACGCCGAGGCCGATGATGTCCTTGCCTTCGGCCTTCAGCTTCGCGGCACGCGCGGAGACAGCCAGGGTGGGCGAGGGTTTGATGTTCTGGACGCGGCGGGAGAGTTGCAAGGCGAGCACCTTTTTCAAACACGAATGAGCAGGACGAAATGTTAGGATTGACCGCTTTTTTGAGCGCGCGGATTTTAACTTGGCCGTCACATTTCCCAATAGCCCTTTTGCACTGCATCAACCGTTTCCACCGGCTGGCGATCAACCCGTGGCGATCGAGCAACTGGTGGCCGGCATTGATCAGGGCATGCGCTTCCAGACCCTGCTCGGCGTCACCGGCTCGGGCAAGACTTTCACCATGGCCAACGTCATCGCGCGCACCGGACGTCCGGCCTTCGTGATGGCGCCGAACAAGACACTGGCGGCGCAGTTGTATGCCGAATTCCGCGAGTTCTTCCCGGATAACGCGGTCGAATATTTCGTTTCCTATTACGACTATTACCAGCCCGAGGCCTACGTGCCGTCGCGCGACCTGTTCATCGAGAAGGATTCCAGCATCAACGAGCACATCGAACAGATGCGCCTGTCCGCCACCAAGGCGCTGCTGGAACGCGAGGACTGCATCATCGTCGCCACCGTGTCAGCGATCTACGGCATCGGCGATCCGGTCGATTACCACGGCATGATCCTGCACCTGCGCCAGGGCGAGAAGATCGACCAGCGCGCGGTGATCCGCCGCCTGACCGAGATGCAGTACCAGCGCAATGACATGGAATTCAAGCGCGGCGTGTTCCGCGTCAAGGGCGATGTGATCGACATCTTCCCGGCAGAACACGCCGAAACCGCCGTGCGCGTCTCGCTGTTCGACGACGAGGTGGAAAGCATCAGCCTGTTCGACCCGCTCACCGGCCAGGTGGTGCACAAGGCGGCGCGCTTCACCGTCTATCCATCCAGCCATTACGTGACGCCGCGCGACGTGGTGCTGACCGCGGTCGAGAAGATCAAGCTGGAACTGGCCGACCGGCTGGAGTTCTTTCAAAAGAGCAACAAACTGGTGGAAGCGCAGCGGATCGAACAGCGCACCCGCTTCGACCTGGAACTACTGGCCGAACTCGGCTTCTGCAAGGGCATCGAAAACTACTCGCGGCATCTGTCCGGGCGGAATCCAGGCGATCCGCCACCAACCTTGATCGACTACTTACCGCCCAACGCGCTGATGTTCATCGACGAATCGCACGTCACCATCCCGCAGGTCGGCGGCATGTACAAGGGCGACCGCGCGCGCAAGGAAAACCTGGTCGATTACGGATTCAGATTGCCCAGCGCGCTGGACAATCGGCCGCTTCGTTTCGACGAATTCGAAAAGATCATGCGCCAGACCGTGTTTGTCAGCGCCACGCCCAGCGCCTACGAAAAAGCGCACGAAGAACAGATCGTGGAACAGGTGGCACGCCCCACCGGCCTGATCGATCCGGTGATCGAGATCCGCCCGGTCGGCACCCAGGTCGACGATCTGATGTCGGCGATCAACCAACGCACCGCGCGTGGCGAGCGGGTGATGGTCACCACGCTGACCAAGCGCATGTCCGAACAACTCACCGAATATTTGCAGGAACACGGCATCAAGGTGCGCTATCTGCATTCGGACATTGAAACGGTCGAGCGGGTCGAGATCATCCGCGACCTGCGTCTGGGCGTGTTCGACGTGCTGATCGGCATCAACCTGCTGCGCGAAGGCCTGGATATTCCCGAGGTGTCGCTGGTCGCCATCCTCGACGCCGACAAGGAAGGCTTCCTGCGCTCCGAGCGTTCGCTGATCCAGACCATGGGCCGCGCCGCGCGCCACCTGAACGGCACCGCGATTCTCTACGCCGACCGCATCACCGATTCGATGC
>CAZUSF010000306.1:0-1827 GCA_964623355.1 uncultured Thiobacillus sp.
GTTTTCATAGTCAAATATAGTTTAGTTTAATTTCCCCATCATTATTAATTGTTACATAAGAACACAGTTTTTTTTCACAAAAAGATCCTGTATTCACATAACAACCATCAATAGCTGCGAAGTGCGAATGTCCACATATTATATAGTCTTTTTTATTTAATTTGCAATACTTTTTTGCATTGTCTTTATAATAAGTTGCTTTACACACCATTTTGTGGCAAGCATGTCGAAGCCATTGGGCAAAGCTGGGAAAGTTTACCCTTAACCCGTAGTAAAAATTGGTTGTTAGGTCGGTTCTCCAGCGTTTGGTAGAAACAAAAAAATCAAAAACATCCCCATGTAAAAATATAAATTTTTTGCCGTTGATTGTTTCTTCGTGCTCCAATCCTGTTTTGATTCCCAAAAGATGGGTCATATTTTCCATATTAAGAAAACAATGGTTACCTAGCAAATATATTACTTCGCATTTTTTACTGACACTGCGAATCGTAGAAAGAACCCTCCAATGATTTTTCTTTAATCTGGAAAGATGTTTAGAATCAAAAAGATCACCAACAATAATTATTTTTTTAGCCTTTACCTTTCTTAAAACATTGATTACTTTTTTAGGTTGACAATCTGGATCGCCAAGATGAATATCGGAAAATGCTAAGATTTCACATTGCATTTATATAATTACATTAATCTTTGTCCCAAAGGAATACAACATTATCGTAACCTGAGAAATATTTTTCCAAACGAGGCTTGCAAACGTTTTCCCATATTTTATACCTATTTGCTAACCCACCACCAAGTTGCGAAATATAATATATTTTATCTGGATTTTTTTCAATAATTAACTGTAATTCAACCGACTGGACTGTAAAATCAATATGATAGCTTTCTGGACGAAAAAAAGATTCGTCTAGATTGTCTGGACTTTTTTTAGTAATAAACCCATAAGTTTGCGGATGATCTCTTAAACTTGCCGCGCCGCCATAACCAAGCCGACGACGATTGTCGCCAAAAATAAATATGGCATTGGGATTTTGGTCTAAAAATTCTTTTGTAACAATAAAATTATTATACGTTGCCATCCTATATATTACCCCATTCCGAAGTTAATAATACCTTTAAATTTAGAAGGTTTTTTAATTTCTTTCCATTTCATGGTTTTAAAATCTGTTTCGAACCACGACTCTTCAAATTCATCTGAAGTAGAATAGATACCCTCAATAAACTTTTCAATTACTAAATATTTAAATAGCCCACCTTCATCAAGGCCATTGATACCGAATTTCTCTATAAAATGCAGGGCATCGCTATATCTGGCATAAAAACCCACACACCGACAACGTTCGCCAGATTTTTCTGGAACTGTTGTCAATGTATAAATTGATTCCGACTTATTATCAAATTGTCGAGTTTCTAACAATGTATTATGATTATACAGAACTTCGTACTTAGGAGAATCTTCACTCATGTCCAAAAATAATTTCTGTACTTGATAATTTCTGTTAAGATTTTAGTATCTTTGTCTAGAATAAGTTTTTCAAAACGGTGTACCTCTGCATATTCTGTTTCATAGTCACCCCTGTTAACTTCAGTCAGGCGTTTTAAAGTCAATGGAGGGTAGGCCGCGTCTAAATCTTTCTTAAGCTGCGGCCTTTCAACTGTGATATACTTATAAGCTTTCTCTATCCATTTTGCGAATTTAGAAACGTTGTCTCCAGAGGCTTGCCAATCTACAATGCTACTTTTATATTCATCTTCATAAAATCCTTTGACAAAGGCAAAGTTAACATCTTCAATAAGAACGCAAACGTCTGCCCATGTATTCGGAATCGC
>CAZUSF010000306.1:1927-3352 GCA_964623355.1 uncultured Thiobacillus sp.
CAACTTTATTAGGTTTAATTTTTGTTTGTTTATTTTTCATTGCATGAATCCAATTTTTGGTTTTTCTAACGTTTTAATATTACCGATAAGCTCTTCATCGCTTTTTGCATAATAGATGTCAGCTAAGGTCATATTATCCTCGGGTTTGATATCAATGTCAAGCTTCTTAATAAGTTTCTTTGCCTCGTCCTGTTTGAGTCCTTGGAATGAATACTCAGCTTTTAAACGGCCTTTTCTTAAAAGTGCCTCGTCAATATCTTGACGGTCACAGTTATAAGTAACGATGACATTCAATTTTAAAATGTCTCCAAGAATACCATCTGTCATGTTAAGAAGGGTTGACACAAGAGAGGGTTGATCTGAAAGACTTCTCTTCGTAAGAGCCTTTTCTGCATCTTCAAGAATCATAACACAATCCTGCTTCTTCTTAAGAAGACTTAGGATAGACGGGTTTGTAATTTCATCTACAAATGAAGTTGGGAAAAATATAACGTCTTTTTTCAGTACAGACGCCAAGTATCTTATGTAGGTTGTTTTTCCAGTTCCAGGCCTACCATGAAGCATGTAAAGCCCTGAAGAATTTTCGTGAAGTGATTTAATCATTTTATCACTTACTGATTCAAAATTTTTTCCATAGTTCAAGCCAATGTCAAAAGTTTCTGGTAGATTAATATTAAATTTAGAAAAATTAAAATTACCATAATCTTGATTTACCATGAATATATTTGGACGTTTGTCTATATCCATAAATTGCGTGAATTCTTCATCAACGCATTTTGCACTTGTCGGGTAATAAAATGTTAATTTACATTTATCTTTTTCTTTTCCATTCTCTGAAGTAATTTGAATAAAGTTATCTTTATAGAAATAAATGCTACCATCCTCATAATCAAAAGATGGTAAAATAATTTCTCCGCCAATAATAAAGGGTTCCTCCTCATTTTCCAAATCTTCCATTGACTTTGAAATTAAAACTTCTTCACCTAACTGAACAAGCTGTCCACCATTTTTATTTAAAAAATCAATGATTTTATCTTTATAGAAGTTTTCTCTATATCTTTTATAGGAAGGAAGTTCGCCATCATATAAAGACACAATAAGGGACATGCAATTAATAAACTCCGAATGAAATAGTCCTGTCAAAGTTAATTCTGGCAACTTTGATTTGGGAATTTTATAAGCTGATTTTTTCATATTAGAATGGATTTAAACCAAACGCCTCTGATAGAATTGTTTCTACCGCTGCTCTTTTGTGGGTTTGTGCATTTAAAGCCTTATACAGTCTATATAAAAATGCATGATTTATATTAGCATCTTTTTGATAAGTGACTAATAAATCTGCGAATCTTTGCACTTCTTTTTTTGTTGGCTTTGCTAATGTTTTTTTTGATTGGCTCATATATGTTATGCTTACTTCACACGCTT
>CAZUSF010000307.1:0-3351 GCA_964623355.1 uncultured Thiobacillus sp.
GGCGTAGGTTGGGTTAGCCGACGTCTTTTTGTCGGCGTAACCCAACATGGCCGCGTTGATTTGACGATTGAACTGGATACCGGCTGACACCATGCCGGCATGACGGCACTATCGAATGAACGTTTGGCATTTTTGGTTCCGGCTCGCCAGGCTTAGGGTTTTAAAGGAGTAGACAAGATGTTCGAATCTGCCGAAATTGGCCATAAAGTCGACAAGGCCAGCTATGAACAACAAATTCCGCCATTGCGCGAGGCTTTGCTCGACGCGCAATACGACATGATCAGCTCATGTGCATTTCCGCTGGTCATTCTGATCGGCGGTGTCGATGGTGCCGGCCGCAGTGAAACGGTTGGCCTGCTGAACCAGTGGCTAGACCCGCGCCATATTGAGACGCACGGCATGGGCGAGCCTTCCGACGAAGAACGCGATCGCCCGCCGATGTGGCGATTCTGGCGCGCGCTGCCACGGAAAGGCAGGACGGCGGTGTTTCAGGGTTCCTGGTACAGCCTGCCGCTACTCGACCGGGTTTACGATCGCATCAAGAATCCGGGGCTGGACCGGGCGATTGCGCGCAATGTGCGGTTCGAACGCATGCTGGTTGATGAAGGCGCGCTGGTGCTCAAGTTCTGGTTTCATCTATCCAAGGACCGCCAGGAAAAACGCCTCAAGACGCTGCAAAAAGACCCGCGCACGCGCTGGCGGGTGACTGAACGCGACTGGGAGCATTTCAGGCATTACGACGCTTTCCTGCAAACCAGCTCGAAGATCCTGCGCGTCAGCAGCACCGCGCAAGCGCCGTGGTACATCATCGAAGGCGAAGATGAACGCTTCCGCAGCCTGACTTTTGGCCGCATCCTGCTGGAAAACATGCGTCAACGGCTTGATCAACCCGCCGCCCAGGTCAAGGTCTTGCCAGCACCGCCCTTGCCGCCGGCGGTCGATAATCTGCATCTGCTGAAAGCGCTGAATCTCGATGCCAGCCTGGATAAACATCACTATCAGGCGCGTCTGGAAGAACTCCAGGGCCGCCTGAACCTGTTGACCCGGCATAAACGATTCAGTGAAATCTCCGTGGTCTGCGTGTTTGAAGGCAACGACGCCGCCGGCAAGGGCGGCAGCATTCGCCGCATTACCGGCGCGCTCGATGCCCGCCGCTATCAGGTCATCCCGATTGCCGCGCCGACCGATGAAGAAAAAGCGCAACCCTATCTGTGGCGATTCTGGCGCCACCTGCCCCGCCGCGGTCGAGTCACCTTGTTCGACCGCTCCTGGTATGGCCGTGTGCTGGTTGAACGGGTGGAGGGATATTGCGAGGAATACGACTGGATGCGCGCCTATAGCGAAATCAACGATTTCGAGACGCAGCTGTTGGAACACAACATCGTGCTGGTGAAATTCTGGCTGGCGATCAGCCAGGAAGAACAGCTCAAGCGTTTTCAGGAACGCGAAAACACCGGCTTCAAACGCTACAAAATCACCCCGGATGACTGGCGAAATCGGGATAAATGGCCGCAATACGAACGCGCCGTATGCGACATGGTGGATCGCACCAGCACCGAAATCGCGCCCTGGACGTTGATCCCGGCAAACGACAAGAACTACGCCCGGATCAAGATTCTGGAAACCCTGTGCAACAGCATTGAGGCGGGGTTGAAGGGGAAGAAGTAGGTTTTGGAAAGATCGCGCCGCAAGCGGACGCTCCTACAAGGCGATGATGTTCGTAGGATGGGTCAAGCGTAGCTGACCCATCCTACAGACTCCCTCCCCCGCAGGCGGGGGAGGGCCGGGGAGAGGGAAGTATTTCGCCTGAATCCGGCGCTTTCGTGAGCAACTGTTGCAACTGCCCCTCTCCCCAACCCCTCCCCCGCCTGCGGGGGAGGGGCTAAAGAGTTCGTAGGAGCGTCCGCTTGCGGCGCGATAAAACTACGAATCAGCGTACTGCCAGCAATTCCACATCAAACACCAGCGTCGCGTTCGGCGGAATCACGCCGCCGGCGCCGCGTGCGCCGTAGCCGAGATCGGCCGGAATGGTCAGCTTGCGTTTGCCGCCGACTTTCATGCCGGCAACGCCTTCATCCCAACCCTTGATGACATGGCCGCGTCCGAGCGGAAAGTCGAACGGTTCTTTGCGGTCGACGCTGGAATCGAACTTGTTGCCGTTGGTCAGGTAACCACTGTAATGCACGCTCACCATCTTGCCGGCGACGGCTTCATCGCCCTCGCCCAGATTGATTTCCTCGATCACCAGACCGCTGGCGGTTGTCGTCACAGACATGAACACTCCTTTTCAAGACACAAAAAAACGCGGCACGCTGAATGCGTGCCGCGCAATAAAAAACAGTTTACTGAAGCACGACCAGAACCACGCGTCGATTCTCGCTTCTGCCCGCTTTGTAACGGTTATCGGCAATCGGCTCGCTTTCACCATAGGAAATGGTCGACATACGGTGCAGCGGAATGCCGCCGTTGATGTTGAGATAGCGTTTAACCGCCTCGGCCCGCGCCAGGCCCAGTTTCATGTTGGCAGCAACTTCGCCGCGGCTGTCGGTGTGACCTTGAATTTCGATGTAAACACCCTTGTTTCCAGCCTTCAGCTGCGCAACGAATGCATCCAGCGCGACTTCTGCGATGCCGCCCAATACCGCTTTGCCGGATCCGAACTTCAGCTTGTCATCTGACAACACGACTTCATAAGTCAGCTTGCCCGCCGCCAGTTCGCCGGCTGCGTTGGCGCGCTGAAGCGCTTCCTGAGCCGTTTTGGATAGTTGCGAAATATCGGCTTCGTTCTTGGCCAGGCGGTCGGCATGCTGTTTCAGGGTGCCCTGAACATCAGCCATGGCAGCGTTCGCCTTTTGTAGATTCGATGTATTTCCGGCAACACCGGATTCAACGCCTGCCATGCGTCCATCAAGCGACGTGGCCTGCGCACTCAAAGGGGTTAACTGGCTCTTGACATACTCGTGAACATATTCCCGCGTCGCGCAACCGGAAATGACCAGTGGGATCAAACCGATCAACAAAATCTGCTTTTTCATCACAATTCCTCCAAGGACAATCATGCAACCGAAAAATATAACGGCATGACCTACGATAACTGTAGATATAAAGATAAAGATTTTATTTGATATTCCATTGCAACCCTTTGTGAATCAAAGGAATTTTCTTAATTTATTGGATTCATTTGTTCAAATTGCAGCGAAGACGCTGTTTCACTCTCCAAGCCAGTGCTCATGGTCATCAAGCAAACCTTGCACAATGCAGCCTGGCGGCATGCAAACGACTGTTAATCCATCTACCTCACTATCCATTTACTCTAAATAAGATTCATGAAAATTCCAGCCCGACTGCAAC
>CAZUSF010000308.1:0-3331 GCA_964623355.1 uncultured Thiobacillus sp.
GGTGTTGCAGAACTGGCCTTGGCGGCATCCTGCGAGGCAACCTTGGTATCGGCTTTGCTTGCAACGGCTTTCACAGCCGTCTTTTTAGGTTTTGGCAGACCGTCCGTTTCTACACTCGCCATTTCAGTTTTAGTTGCCTTGGCCGTCACTACTTTCATTGTGCTTCTCCTTGTCCTTCATATTTCTCTTGGTAGATTCTGATATTGATTCGGGGCCTCCAACCTCATGGCTGATCATGAAATCGCTGATAACCGGCCTGGAAAATAAACTTCGCTGTTGACTTTGAGTAATTAAGGTTCTTTTTCATTTCCGCCTGATAAACGTTCTTGATCAATTCAAGTGAAATCGCTCGGGCGACGGCAAGAGACAAATGATGAAACTGGCATTCGTCGCCATGCGCAACCATCATCACCAGGTAATTATCGTCTTCTGCATTTGAAACACCGATCCTCACACCGGTTTGCTGTGGCGTCTGTATCGGGCTCCGAGATAGATGTTGAGTCATGAGATCCGCTCCTGCCTTTGTTGGCCCAATTCTTCCTGTATGAATTCGTGAACCAACCCCAATGCCGTTAAGTTAAGCCCAACTCCGTCATTCCCGCGCAGGCGGGAATCCAGTTCTGCGTAACTTCCTGGATGCCCGCCTGCGCGGGCATGACGTTAACTTAACGGCATTGGAACCAGCCCTTCCTTGTTTTTAAACACCGCTTTGCAGGCCATACTTTGCAAACACGGGTTTACTGATTCAGCGTGACAACCACCTCTCTGACCACCGATCCGGCATGGTTTCTTGCTGCCGGTACGTGGTTCATCCTTTATCCAGATTAGGCAAACCAGGACGCATCAAACAGTCGTTGAACAGCGCTTTTATTGTCGAGATTCCACTACAAGGCAGTGAGCGAGTGCCGTTGCACACACAAACCAAAATTTGTAAGTGCGCCCGGCCAGCACGTTGTCTGAAGTGAGTTCTTCAGCTACTGAACGATTTGATGCTTGATGGCGTAATGCACCAACCCGGCGTTGTTAGCCACACCAAGCTTGTTCATCAGCCTGCTTTTATGGGTGCTGACGGTATTCGCACTGAGCGACAAATCATGCGCAATGTCGTTGATCGACTTGCCTGATGCCAGCATGCGAAAAACCTGGAACTCTCGGTTGGATAGCTGTTTATGCGGCGTTTCCACCAACGTTGGAACAATCGCGTTTGCCAGCGCTTCGGCCACTTCAGGCGTGATGAAGCGTCCACCCGAGACAACTTTGTGAATCGCTTGCGCCAATTGCTCAGGTGCGCAATCTTTGGTCAGATATCCCGCCGCCCCGGCTTTCAGCGCACGCACCGCAAATTGCTCTTCCTTGTGCATCGAGAGCACCAGAATGGCTATTTGGGGATTCGCTTGATGAATGCGGCCAATCAATTCAATACCGCTCATGCCAGGCATGGAAATATCAACCAACACCACATCAGGTTTGCATTCTTCAAGTTGACTCAGCGCGGTAAGACCATCTTCCGCCTCTCCCGACACAATCAAATCCGGGGTGGCACCGAGAATCAAGCGTAGCCCTTCTCGCAAGATGGCATGGTCATCAACAATCATGATGCGAATCGTCATTTTTCTCTCCCACCAAACTTCACCGACAAACCGCTGACTGCGTTTATGTATCGCTATCTTTTCTACTATAGCTTTGCTGTCGCCGATCTTTCAGCGGAATGTTGACCATGATCTGAACGCCATGACCGGGACGGCTGCGGATAGTCAAAGTGCCATCAAGCAAGCGAACCCGTTCACGCATGCCGGCAATACCAAATGCCCGCGCTTTCTCCATGCCGTCCTGCGCAATGCCAATCCCGTTATCCGAAATTCGAATTTTCAGGACATCGTCCTTCTTTTCCAGCTTCAGCGTGATTTCACTCGCCTTGGCATGTCGAAAGACATTGGTCAAAGACTCTTGAATGATGCGGAACACGGCCGTGGCGCGGTCATTGTCGAGCGGAATATCTTCATCACTGATCTTGAGTTTGTATGCAATACCAGTGCGACGGCGAAACTCCTGCATTTGCCATTCCACAGCGGCAGACAGGCCCAGATCCAGCACTGCAGGACGTAAATCGGAAGCGATGGCACGCACCGACTCGATTGTTTCGTCAATCTGCCGCAGCAATGAATTCGCCGTTTGTGACAAGTCTGTATGCGGTGAATTGATGCCGGCGCTGAGCATGGCGACCTGGAAACGCAGCGAGGTCAGTTTCTGGCCAAGCTCATCATGAATCTCGCGGGCCAGATGTCTCCGCTCACTTTCCCGTACCTGATCCAGATGCGCCGAAAGGTTGCGCAGTTTCTGATGCGACTGGGTCAGTTCGGCCTCTTTGACCTTCAGCTGGGTGATATCCACCAGCACCGTGCGACACAATCGATTCTCGCTTGAAGCCGCTGCCATTGTGCTGCTGACCATGCTGACATAACGCGGCACATGTTCCTCCGAGAGCAGCAAAACTTCATCCACAGCTTGCCCGTTGTCGGCGTAAACGCGGTTCAAGTGCTGAAAAAAAATGGCATGGCTTTCTCTTTCGAGCAACGGCATCAAAGGCCGGCCAAGCAAATGCATGCGCTCCTTGCCCAGCATGCTGGCGCCCGTCAGATTGATTTCATGGATCACGCCTTGTTTGTCGAGCGACAAATATCCGACTGGCGCAAAGTCATACAGATCGCTGTAACGCACCAGCGCTTCTTCAATCTGATGCTGCGATTCGCGCAACTCCTGATTCTGTAGCTCGAGCTCGGACTGATAGGTGCTCAACTCCAGTTCCAGGCGTTTTGCCGGGCAATGTTCCAGTAGATTCGTCGGCGCGCACGGCAACGACTGAAGCAATTGAATCAATTCGGACTTGGTCATTGCGCTCAGCGAATTGCCAGACATTGGAGATAGCCTAGTTTGTAACTTCACTTTTCCAGCATAGCTTGCGATTTGATAATCACTGGCTGGTTTTCAATTTGTCCCGAGAGGTTGTGAAAAACTCAAGTTCGCTCTCCAAACCAGCCAGGGCAAATTTTTTCTGTTCGTAACCTATTGATTTACCGTCATTGATGAAGCTACTAAGCGATGACTAAGCCGCCAAAAAACAGCGGCTAAGTCCCTGCTTATCCGGCAGGGGGTAAGCCGGAATCCAGTGCGTTCGTCAAATCAAGGGTTAACAGCCTGATTAGAGGGTGGAATCTGGATTCCCGCATGCGCGGGAATGACGGTTTTTCGACTAGAACAAACTTGCCCTGCCAAACCAGCCGTCATTCCGGCGCAGGCCGGGGTAACAACGTAAGGTAGGCGGCGGCCATTT
>CAZUSF010000309.1:0-3317 GCA_964623355.1 uncultured Thiobacillus sp.
AACCCGCGTCGGCCGCCCAGGCGGGACCTGTCAAGCCGGGCATGAACAGGATCAGGTCGGCATTGATGTGGCCGCCTTCGGTATCGACGCCTTGTTCCGAGAAGCCGAGTGGTTTGTGGCCGAGATGGGTGTCGATGCGCCGCTTCGCCATTTCTGCCAGCAGGCCGCTGACTGCCTTCTCGCCCAGGCGTTTGCCCGGCTCTGCGGCGGCGTTGAAGAAGGTGAGTTCGATCTTGTCGCGCTTGCCTTGCTGGCGTAGCAGGGTGTCGAGGCCGAACAGGAGTTCGAACATCGGGCCGCCGCGCATGGCGGAGGGTTCATTCGGGTTGCCGCCGAAGCCGAGCGCGATGCGTCCGCTACTCATTGCGTTGACCCGGTCGCGGATGGCTTCCGCCGAGGCGACGCCTTCGCACAGGGTCAGCGCATGTTCGATGCCGGGCAGCTTCTTGATGAAACGGCCGCCGGTGGCAATGATCAGCGCATCGTTCTGAATCTCGCCGCTGTCGGTCAGCACAGTGCGACCGGCATCTTTCAGGCCGGTGACGCGGCCGGCGATGAATTCGACGGCATGGTCTTTCAGGAAGGTGGCCAGCGGCAGAATCAGGTCACTGCCTTTGCGCAAGCCGCTGGGAATCCAGATCAGGCTGGGCAGATAGACAAACTCGGCTTTTGGTGCGACCAGGCTGATGCGCGCTTGCGGCGATCGTTTGCGCAATTCGCGCACGGCGGTGAGGGCGGCGAAGCCGGCGCCAAGGATGACGATATGGGGAGTAGCGGGCATGGTGTGTCGGTAGGGTTTCTTTTCGTTTCGGTTCAGGTGTCACTCAAGTCGCAAGCTCTGCGCGTCACCACAATGACCGAGGCGGCTGTGTGGCGGCATTTCTTCCAGGGTGCCATTGAGCCAGGCATTGACCGCGCGGTCGGGGTCGGTTTCCAGCGTGGTGACTGCCTGAATGGCTTGTTGCTTCAGACGATAGCGTAAATCGCTGGCCATGCCGCCGCTGATCAGCACGTTGATGTCGCGCAGAAGTTGCGGCAGGTTGGTGTCGTGGAAAGACTCTCCAGTGGGCAGCTTGATCCATTGCTTTTCCACGACATCGGCATATTCGGTCCGGTAAATCCAGAATCCGGCGCAACGTCCGGCATGATCGGTAACGGCATTGCGGTTTTCACTGGTGACGGCGATTTTCATGGCGGAGCCTTTTGCGAGGATGAGATTGTCTTGTATCCAAGCAATATTTGCGCCAAACAATATCCTTGACGCCTCAACTGTCCCACGAGATTGCATCGAGCGTTGCAGCACAATGACAGGACAGATAATCGGGCTTCCTGTTTTCGTGGCAATGATGACACTGGCGCTGACTTCAATTCTGCCAATACTGTCAAATATGACAAATCTTCATGACATGAATGACGATTTTGCCATCACGCAACCCGATCGTTGTTTATGGACTCGCCGAGGGCTTTGCCAATTTCGAAGCGACCGGCACGGCGAAAGGGGCCGCATTGGGTTTGGCCTATCCCGTCATTCGCGTGCAAAAAGCCTACCTGAGCCTGTTCGGCCGTTTGTCTTCGCTGTGGCGGGTAATGCGCACAGCTCGATCAACGGAACCGGGCTCGGCCTGCGCTATCAGCCTGTGTTCAGCCGATTCACCGCTTTGTCCCGCCAGCTTTTCGACAGCACTTCCAGACTGGCGATTTCGGCCAGCGCGGCGGGATCCGGATTGGCGTGGTGAAGCTGCCGGAACAGACGGGTCAGCGGCCAATCCGGGTAGGGGCGTTGCATCAGCGTCAATGGGTCGTCCGGCATGACGCTGCCCTCGGTCAGAACCCGGTAATACCAGCCTGTTCGCAGGCTGACCTGAACCCGATGCACCATGTCGCTGAGGCCGAAGCGATGGTTGAGTTTCCAGCATGGGGTTCTGCCTTGCGAAACCTGGATCAGGGCGCTGCCGAGCAGAAAGATGTCGCCCAGGCAGACGTTGTCTTCATGCAGGCCCTGGGTGGACAGGTTTTCGCCAAAGCCTCCGGCGTGAAACAGATGCGCCTGTTCGGGCAAGGCTGCCGCCCACGCTGCGTAATGTTCAAACGGGTAGTGATGCAAGGCCTTGTCGATGCCGCCGTGATGCAGTTTGTCGGCCTGTTCGTCGCCGACCAGGCCTTGTTTGCCGAGTTCGATCGGGCCACTCACGAGGGTTTTGGCGATGCCGCTCATCTGGCCCGCCGGGCCGAAGGTTTGCACCCGGCCGATGCGCAGGCCGAGCAGTCTGAAACTGGCGATTTCACTCACTGTTCAAACTCAGTTGGCGCGCAGAATCAGCGTCGGTTCTTCTGATTCCTGCAGCAGGATGCGGCGCACCCTCTCTTGCCAGAGTTGGCCGAAGGTAGTGCGTTCTGCTTCATCGGCGACGCCGCCGACAATACGGGCCATCAACGGTGGCAGGTCCGGTGACGGAGGTACTGCTTCCGGGCGGTAATCGACTAGCACCGAGGCGCCACTATCGAGCCGGGTGAAGCGAGCTACGGCGGGAATATCGACGTCAAATTTGAGCAGGTCGCGGCGCACATGCTGGCCACCAAGTCCCTTGAAGCCGCCATCGCTTGCCGCACCCGAAATCAGGCCGAGGACGGCGCCGACGACGCCGGTTGTGCCGGCATCCTGCGCGCCGCGCAGTTCCACCCGGATATCGCCGCGCAACGGCAGACTGTCCGGGTACAACGCGGCAAGCGCGCGGCTGGCCATCAGCCAGGCGCCGGCGACAGTGGGGCAGGAATGGCCGGCGAGTTTGACTGCATCGCTATAGTGGTACTCGATGACGCCGTCAGTCGCCGCGCCCAGCGTGTCGGCCAACTTGTCGCGTAGTGTGATGCTGGGAACCAGCTGGAAGAATTCGGGAAAAGCCATGCTGAGCCTCAAGAAAATGGGATGACGAACATCACTCTAGTTGCGGGCTTTGCCCGATGCCTTGACTTCGGGCAGGTCGTCGCTGGCAAGGTAAGGGACTGGATTCCCGCATTCGCGGGAATGACGATTTGATCAGCATCTCCTTAATCAAGGTAACCGCCATGTTTCAGGAACAGGTGTTTCGCCTGCAGCAGGTTCAGCCATTGCCGGATGGCGCTTGCGGCGAGCAGCAGAAGGCCGGCGATGCTGGTGAATTGGTTGATCGGCGCCGGCAGGAAGGGGGCAGGCAACAGCAGGGCCAGGCTGGCCAGATGCAGCCGGAAATGAATCCGTGCCAGGTTGTCCGGAATCATCTGTTTCATGTTCGGGATGCTGCCGACCTTGGCATGGGTCTGGGTCTTGAGATGGAACC
>CAZUSF010000310.1:0-3309 GCA_964623355.1 uncultured Thiobacillus sp.
CGCTGCCGCCAGATTTGGAGCCGTCGCGCTGTTGTCCGCTGCCAGCGACAAGCGCCGAGTGAAGCAACCAAATAAACCTGCATCCGGCAGTTTGCCGCGTTGTAGGAGGCTCCGCTTGCGGGCCGATTCCACAACGCTCGCGTCGCAAGATTTGTAGAGATTTGTAGCCTGGATGCAGCGCAGCGGAATCCGGGCTACCTGTTTGGTTCCGGCTCGTCCGGCTTAGGGAGGTTGCTATGCCCTTCAGCTTTCCTGCCCGGGTAGCGCGCAACACCCTACAAGATTCCAGTTTCGAATTTGCCGCCACGAGGGGTAGTCGCGCCCTGTCGCAGGGTGACATGCCAAGGGAAATTCCATGAAAACACCCTCAAGCTCCGGCGCAGGACCGTCACACTCACAGCCATCAGCAGGCGGCTCATCAACCGCAATCAAGTTGCTTGATGGCATTCAGATTCCACCTCAGCCTGAAATCGTGCGTGCGCTGATACAGGAACGTGGCAGCGACGACCCCGACCCGCAGCGCGTAGTCAGCCTGATCGGTCGCGATGCCGGTATCGCCGCCGCCATGCTGAAGACAGCAAATTCGCCGTATGTCGGGTTGCGTAACAAAATCAGCTCGATCCAGATCGCTGTTTCGATACTGGGCATGAAACAGGTCACTTCCCTGGCGCTCAGCCTGGCGTTGCGTGCGGCGATGCCGGTCAAAGGCATTGAAGCCTACTGGGAAAGCGCCGGACGCACCGCGCAGTTGTCCACGTTGCTGATTCGCCACTTGCATCTACAGCATGGTGACGAGGCACACTTGTTCGCACTCTTCCAGGATTGCGCCGTGCCCTTGTTGCTGCAGCGCTTCCCGAGCTATCCCGGCACGCTGGCGCTTAGCTGCAATCTGCACTGGAGTGAAATTGTCGAACTGGAGGATACCAATCATGACACCAACCATGCCGTGGTCGGCGGCATGCTGGCGGGTGTCTGGGATCTGCCTGCCAACATCCGCAGCGCAATCACCCTGCACCATGACCCTGAAGTGTTCCAGCGCAGCGGCATATCGGAGGATGTCCTGTCCCTGATCGCAGTCGGCTATCTGGCAAAAAAAGTAGCGGAAATGCTGAACAAGCAACTCAACGACTGCGACTGCGATTTGGATGCATTCGGCGTGGCCTGCCTGAAGCACCTGCTGCTCAGTCCGGACGAATTGCGCGATTTCATCGATAGCGCACGTGAACAGTTTTCACCGCATGAATACTGACATCCGCCGGGGCGCCTCATTCAAGCCGGCCTGGTCGCGCAACCTGCAGCCCTTCCGAACAAGTGAGTCACGCTACCAATGCCGTTAAGTTAAGCCCAACTCCGTCATTCCCGCGCAGGCGGGAATCCAGTTCTGCGTAACTTCCTGGATGCCCGCCTGCGCGGGCATGACGTTCACTTGACGGCATTGGTCACGCTACCGGTTTTCCGGTAGTCATCCGTTCCGCCCCCGGTATTTTTCTCTGCCGCCTGAATGGTTACTCTGAGCCGGAAAAATTCATGGCAAAGCAAGGTTGGATAATTAATCAACAGGGGCATTTTGAATGAGAAACAACCAGCCAGTCACCCAAAGGGAAAATGACTTTCCCGCAACTTATGCCATTGTTAGCCGGACCGATGCAAAAGGGGTGCTGACCTTCGTCAATGACGATTTTGTCAGTAGTTCCGGCTATACGGGTACGGAACTGATCGGTAAGCATCACAACATCGTGCGGCATCCGGATATGCCTTCGGAAGCATTTCGTGATCTCTGGGATACCTTGAAAGCTGGGCGCACCTGGACCGGTCTGGTGAAGAACCGTTGCAAGAATGGCGATCATTACTGGGTCAAGGCGACGGCAACGCCAACGCCGGATGGCGGCTTCATGTCGGTTCGAGTCAAACCAACCCGGGATGAAGTCCGGCAAGCAGAGGCGCTATATCTGCGCATGCGTGGCAATCCCGGCATCCGCCTTTCCGGCGGCAGTCTGGCGCCAACCGGCTTTGGCGCGCTAGTCAAACGTGTGCTCGATTTGCGTCTGAGCACGAAACTGTGGATTTCGACGTTGGCATCGATGGCCTCGATTCTGCTCTGTGTTGCGCTGGGCTGGTCTGCGCTGGATGCTTTTGAAGCGCTGTTGCCGGCCGATCAGGCGGCGGGTTTCGATCACTATCGAACCGGCTTTGCGCTGGCCGCCGGCCTCGCCTTGGTGGTGTGGCCGTTGGTGGCCTTTTTTGTCGTGCGTTCGTTTGCGTATTCGCTGGATAACGTGGTTCAGGCTGCGCGTTTGATCGCCACATTCGATCTTTCGAAACCGGTGAAAATTGGCGGCCGCGACGAGATTGGCGAGTTGCTCAACCAGTTCGCCATCATGCGCAACAACCTGCAGGAAGGCGCGGCCATGATCAAGCTGAACACGCGCAGGCTCGACCAGGTTGCGCGTGACCTTGCCGAATCCAGCCATCGTGCGGCAGATGCGGCCAACCATCAATCCGAGTCGGCCTCCAGCATGGCGGCGGCGGTCGAGGAATTGTCGGTTTCGATTGACCAGGTCGGCGAGCATGCCAATGAGGCGGATGTGGTGTCACGCGCATCCGGCAAGGCTTCGCGCGAGGGCGGTGAAGTCATCCACAACACGGCGAATGAAATCGGCCATATCGCTGATGCAGTCAACAGATCCGCTCAATCCATCAATGCACTGGAAAGCTATACCAAGGAAATTTCCACCATTGTCGGCGTCATCAAGGACATCGCCGATCAAACCAATCTGCTGGCGTTGAATGCCGCCATCGAAGCTGCCCGGGCTGGTGAGCAGGGTCGGGGTTTTGCGGTGGTGGCGGATGAAGTGCGCAAGCTGGCCGAGCGCACCGCGCAATCGACGCAGTTGATCAGCGACATGATCGCCAAGGTGCAAAGCGGTGCCCACCAGGCGGTGGCAGAAATGGAAGCCGGTGTGAAACAGGTTTCGGAAGGTGTGCAGTTAGCGCACCAGGCGGGCGATTCGGTGGCCGACATTCAGAAGACGTCGCAGCGCGTGGTGCAGGCAGTGGCGGATATCAACCTGGCACTGAAGGAGCAAGGCGTGGCCGCGCGTGAAATAGCGCAAAGCGTGGAGAAAGTCGCCCAGATGACCGAAAGCGGTTCAGAAGCCAGCCATCAGGCATCGCTGGTGGCCGCGCAAGTTGCTGCACTGGCGGATGAACTGCGCAGGTTGGCGAATATGTTCAAGGTTTGAGTGGTTACCAAGCAACCCAAGTTTGGGCAGGGGTGATCTTGATCGAGCTTCATTCATCGCCAAGGCG
>CAZUSF010000311.1:0-3264 GCA_964623355.1 uncultured Thiobacillus sp.
ATGCGCCGATTCAACAGCACACCGCTCGATTCAGGGCAGCCACTGGTAGATGTACAAGGTGCTGGCCATACCGTTGCCACTACTGGCGGTGACACGGATACCCACGAGATCACCTTTTTTTGATCCCTTCGGCAGCGTGCCAAACACGGTTTCATCGAACGTCTGGTAATCGTTGGTCGCGCTGGTCTCAAACAAATAGGCCACCGGTTTGCCCTGGGCATTGTTGTAGAAACGGCCCAGTTCGCTGCCGGGGGTCTTGCCATCCTTGTCGATGCGGACGGTCTGGACCAAGACCCTGCCATTCATGGGCGGCCAGGCGTGGCTCCGGCTCTCCAGCGCTACCGCCACCTTCATCGCCACCGGGCGATCGGGCTGGATGATAGGCGGTGGCGAGGTCCAGTTCATGCGCATGGCGATCGATGCGCCTTTGATCTGGGGAATTTTGCGACTCGTGTCGGAATTGCCGAGATAGGTCAGTTTGATGCCGCTGCTGCCGCGCGAATAATCGACCGTGGTACGGTAGATAGGATTTTTCGCGTTCGCCGTTTCGGCACGCTGGCGACCATCTTCGTCGATGCTGGCGATCAACTTCCAGTGCGCGCCTTTGGCTGCGGAAGCCATGGCATCGTCGGAATATTCCAGCGGCGCGCCGCCACTCCACTCGGGTAGCTTGGCGTCCTCGCGTGCCTGCTTGTTGGCCTGGCGCTTCTGGTAAGCCTGATTCCAGCCATCAACGCGTTGCTTCATCAGGGCTTCAAGCTGGTTTTCATCCAGGGGCGGTTTGCGATCCACATACCACTCCAGTGCTTCCGGGTGGCTCGGATCGACCCGGCTGGGTATCGCCGACTTGAGTTCATTGAGCCGTAATTGGTAGTTCGGAAAGCCCAGGGCAATGCGTTCGCGATACTTGCGAGCCAGACCGGGGTCCTTTGCAGGCGGGTCCCAACGTCTCGGATCACTGTCGAGTGCCAAGGAGTCCCTGACCGCAATGACATCGGCCAGGGCCTTGTAATGCGCTTCCAGCCGCTTGTTGCCGCGCGCCAGTTTTTCCGCAATGTCGTAACCGAAGTCGTGCTTTTGCGCCACCCGGTCAAGCGCATCAATCGGCGGCAGGCCGCCGGCGCGCGCATCCAGTTCACTGCCGCCCCACCATCCCGGACCATACCAGTTGCCATAGCGGAAGCGCGTCTCGCCCTCAGCGGACATAAACGTGTCCCAGGTCAGTCTTCCCCAGAAGCTGGATTGCGACATAGCGTTAGCCGATGCGACACCGAGCGTGCCGGTCAGGATCAGCGTGAAGGCAAACAGGTTTCGAACGGATTGCATCAGGGGCGACATATTGAATCCAGGCAAAAAGCCGCTACTGCACCCAGCGGCTTCGATCAATGGTTATGCGCTGCACATGACATGGTGAGGGCGCTGTCGCCCATGTCGGCGCATATTCGGACAAGCGAGTCTCGAGTATAGACAGGAGTAGCGATTCTTCTGTTGAAGCGCACGACCGGACCAAGATCAGCCAACTGACCAACACCTTCCCCCAGCACCGCATTTCAGTGAAATTGATATAACAATTGACCTGAATCAAACCACACAACTTTCATATAAATCGTCATGCCAGAATGCAGGTGCTTCCTGACTTCAGGGCTAGCGACAAAACAACTTCACATCGAACAGGAGCGACCCATGCATTTATCTGCTGCAATCCAAATCAACCCATTACCCCGCAATCTGCTGATCGGTCTCATCGGCGCCTGCGTTCCCGCATTGGCCGCCGCACAGTTCACGCTGGCGCCGCTGCCTTATGCGGCTGATGCGCTGGAACCGCATATCGACAAGATGACCATGGAAATCCACCATGGACGCCATCACAACGCCTACGTCAACAACCTTAACGCCCAGATCAAGAACAACCCGGAATTGGCGAATCTTTCGCTGGAAGCGATGCAGGGGCAGATTTCCCGCTTCAATACCGCGGTCCGCAACAACGGCGGTGGCCACTACAACCATGCTCTGTTCTGGCAACTGATGGCCCCGGCTGGGCAGCGCGGCGCGCCTGGCGCAGTGTTGGCGGCGGATATCGAACAGGCATTCGGCTCGCTCGACGAGATGAAAAAACGCTTTGACCAAGCCGCGCTCGGACGCTTCGGCTCGGGCTGGGCCTGGCTGATTGTTACCCCCGAGAAAAAGCTCGCCATCACCTCTACCCCGAACCAGGACAACCCGCTGATGGACTTGCCGGAAGTGCAGCGCGGCACGCCGATACTCGGACTCGATGTCTGGGAACACGCCTATTACCTCAAGTATCAGAACAAGCGCGCGGAGTACGCCACCAACTGGTGGAACGTGGTGAACTGGAACGAAGTCACCCGCCGGTATAACGATGCGATGAAGTAAGTCGAGTTGCCGATATTGCATTCCCGAAGCAAGGCCATGACACTGTTCCGGTAGCTGTCATTTTTCCTCCGCCAACACTTCGGGAGTCATTCATGCACCGTTTCCTGTCTCGCATTTTTCTTTCCGCCAGCCTGTTTGCCGGCACCGCCTTCGCCGCACCAGGCTATTTATGGGAAATCGGCATGGAGATGGAAGGCATGCCGTTTGCCATGCCGAAGCAGAAGATCTGCGCTGAAAAGGACAGCAAGGAACCCCCGGTCAGCCAGGACGACCAGGAGTGCCGGGTGTTGGAGAAGAAGCAGACCGGCAATCGTTATTTCTGGAAAGCGCAATGCAAGGAGGGCTTGATGGTCGTTGACATCACCAGCACCCCGACCAGCTATTCCGGCAAGATGAAAATGACCGACAAATCGGGCGAGACGGTGTCGATGAAAATGTCTGGCAAGCGCCTGGGAAGCTGCGATTACCAGGACCGTAGCGGTGAAATAATTGCGCTGCAGAAACAATCGGACGACGCGATGAAAGGTTTCTGCCAGAACGCGCTGGACGAAATGCAGGGTCAACTTCTAGCCGATCAATGTCCGAAGGAAAAAGCCCTTTTCTGCCAGCGTCTGGCGACGCCGGAGGGCTACGAGAAAGCAACCCGTCACCTGCCTAGCGAGATGCTGACCGACACGACCAGCGGCGCGCCGACGTTGACCCGTATCTGCAAGCTGGACAATGCCAAGCTGCTGCCAAAACTGTGCAAGACCGCGGTGAGCGGCCAAAATTTCGCCTTCGTCTCGCGTCATTGCCCAGCCGATCGGCCCAAGCTGTGCGCCGCCGCAGTCAGCGCGACCCGGCTCAACTATGTCAACGCCAACTGCCCGG
>CAZUSF010000312.1:0-3263 GCA_964623355.1 uncultured Thiobacillus sp.
CATCTGCTGGAAGTCAATGACGCCTATTGCAAGCGCTCCGGCTATAGCCGGAAAGAGTTGCTGGACATGCACATCGGTGATCTGGATGCGGTGGAGAAACCGGAAGAAACCGCTCGCCACATGCAAGAAATCATCACCACCGGCAGTGGTTTGTTCGAAACCTTGCACCGGGCCAAGGATGGCACGGTCTGGCAGGTGGAAGTGAATACCGCGCTTTCGCGCGAGACCGGCCGCGTGTTTGCCTTCCTGCGCGACGTCAATAAGCGCAACCGCTCGGAAGCCTTGTTGCGTATTCGTCTGCAACTGTCTGACCTGGCCTTGAAAGACAACCTGGACAACCTGATGAAGGCTGCGCTGGATGCAGCCGAACTGTTCTCCGGCAGCCATATCGGCTTCTTCCATTTTGTCGATGCCGATCAGAAAACGCTGGTCTTGCAAGCCTGGTCGAGCAATACCATCGACCGCATGTGCACGATCGAAGCGCAGCAGGCGGCCAAGGGCCAGCACTATCCGCTCGATCAGGCCGGGGTCTGGGCCGACTGCGTGCGCCTGCGGCAACCGGTGATGCACAACGATTACGCCAGCTTGCCGGACAAGAAGGGCCTGCCGAAAGGTCATGCGCCCTTGCTGCGCGAATTGGTGGTGCCGATCCTGCGCGACGACAAGGTCACCGCGGTGCTCGGCGTCGGCAATAAATCGACTGATTACACGCCGGAAGATCTGCAGGTGGTGGAGCAGATTGCCTCGATGGTGATGGATGTGGTGGCGCGCAAGCATGCCGAAGAAGCGCTGCGCGAAAGCGAGTCGTACAACAAGCTGCTGTTCGCCGATTCCGCGATCGCGATGGTGGTGCTCAACCCGGAAACGCTGCGTTTCATCGATTGCAACCAGGCGGCGGTCGACATCTATCACTTGCCGAATCGGCAAGCGGTGTTGAGTCTGACACCGCTTGAAGTCTCTGATGTCACCCAGTACGACGGTTCCGCTTCATCCGAGTCGGCGCAGCAGATTGTCGAGCGGGCGCTGACCGAGGGCAACGTGGTGTTCGAATGGCGGCATCGCCGGCCGGATGGCGGAATCTGGGATGCCGAGGTGCATCTGATGCGCTTCCAGCATGGCGCGATCACCTTGCTGCAATTCACCCTGGAAGATATCAGCGAGCGCAAGCGCAAGGACGACAGCCTGAAACAGGCTGCGATGGTGTTCGAGAGCATTGCCGACGGCATCATCATCGCCGATAGCGAGCAACGCATCTTGGCGGTGAATCGGGCATTCAGCGATGTCACCGGCTACTCGGCATCGGAAGTGATCGGCCAGAAGCCCAGCCTGTTCAGTTCCGGCCGGCATGACGCGGTGTTTTACGCCACGATGTGGCGGGCGCTGGATGAAACCGGTTACTGGCATGGCGAGATCTGGAACCGGCGCCGCGATGGCGAAACGTATCCGGAATGGCTGGCGATCAGCGTGGTGAAAGACGAGACCGGTGCGGTAAGCGGTTATATCGGTGTTTTCAATGATCTTTCCGAACAGCATGCGTTGCAGAAGCGGCTGGAACAGGCGACCAATTTTGATCCGCTCACCGGCCTGGCGAACGCGCGCCAGCTGCTGGCGCAGGTGTCGCAGGCCATACTCAACAGCCTCAACAACGACCGCCAGTTTGCTTTGCTGGTGCTCAATGTGGACCGTTTTGCCCAGCTCAACGAAAGCCTCGGCCGCAGCGCCGGCGACCGTGCGCTGGTCAATCTGTCGCAACGCTGGGCGGCCGTGCTGCCCGCCAATACGATGCTGGCGCGGCTGGATGCCGATCAGTTTGCCGTGCTCTGGCGCGACGATCTGACGTCGGCCGAGGAAAACAGCGAAGCCATGGTCGGCATCGTGGCTGCCGCCAACAGTTTGCTCGAATGCATGTCCGAGCCGGTCGAAGCGGGTGACCAGATAGCGCCGGTGGCGTTAAGCATTTCACTCGGCATTGCGGTGTATCCGGGCGACGCGGCAGACGCTTCCGGTTTGCTGCACGCGGCGGAAGATGCGATGCGCATTGCCAAGGCGGAAAAAGGTAACCAGAGCCGCTTCTTCGACCGCCGCCATGCCCAGACCGCGATCGACCGGTTCGACACCGAAGCCGCGCTGCGCCTGGCTTTGGAGCGGGATGAGCTGTTCCTGGTCTATCAGCCGCAAGTGGATGCCGCAACTGGCCGCGTGGTGGCGGCGGAATCCCTGCTGCGCTGGCGGCGTGGTGGCGAGGTGGTGCCGCCCGGCCTGTTCATCCATATCGTTGAAGCCACCGATCTGGCCGAACCGGTCAGCCGCTGGGTGCTCAATGCCGCCTGCCGCCAGGCGCGCCAGTGGCTGGATCGGAAGCATCCGCTGCGGGTGGCGGTCAACATCTTCTCCGACCATGTCACCTCCGGCCGTCTGCTTGGCGATGTGCGCCAGGTGCTGGCCGATACCGGCTTGCCGCCGGCGCTGCTGGAACTCGAGGTCGTCGAATCTTCGCTGCTGAAGAATCCGGAAGTGGCGGCGCAGACCCTGCGCGAGATCAAGCGACTCGGCGTCGGTCTGGCGCTGGATGACTTTGGCACCGGCTATTCCAGTCTCGGCTACCTGAAACACTATCCGTTCGACGTGCTGAAAATCGACCAGATCTTTGCCCGCAATGTCACCCGCGACCCGGAAGACGCCGCCATCGTGCGATCCACCATCGCGCTGGCGCACAACCTGAACATGCGGGTGCTGGCCGAAGGCGTCGAGACCGATCCGCAACTGCGCTTCATGGCGCGCTACGGTTGCGACCAGATTCAGGGTTATCTGACCAGCCGGCCAACCAGCCCGGACGCCGTGGAAACGATGGTGATGGAACGCCGCGACCTGCGGCCGGCCGGACAGGTGGCGTATGCACCGCTGCTGAACGTGCTGATCATCGAGGATGAGCCGATCGAGGCGGAACTGCTCGCCTTGATGTTGCAGGATGCCGGCTACGGCACGCATATCACCGCCGAAATGGAAGGCGCGCTGAATGTGATGGGCAAGCAGCGCATCGACCTGATCATCTCCGACTATTACCTGGAGAAAACCACCGGCGTCGAGGTCCTGGCGCATCTGCGGCGTCTGTTCCCCGACGTGCCGCGCATCATGGTTTCCGGCGCCAACGATTCGGCCGTGGTGATGCAGGCAGTGAATCGGGGTGGCGTGCTGGCGTTCCTGCCGAAGCCGGTTGAATTCGACGACCTGATGGCGGCGATTCGCGGTATTGCCGGCAATCA
>CAZUSF010000313.1:0-3254 GCA_964623355.1 uncultured Thiobacillus sp.
AACGGCCCGCAGGGGATCAATCTGATCGATCCGATCAGCATCGCCGGGTTCTCCTTCGGCAAGCCACTGCACATTTTCGGCATGACTTTGCCGCCGACATATTTCTACTACTACCTGTTTCTCGCCTTTACCCTGCTCGCCATCTTTATCGCCATGCGTTTGCAGGATTCGCGCATCGGGCGTGCCTGGGCGGCGATTCGTGAAGACGAAATCGCGGCGGCGGCGATGGGTGTCAACACGCGCAACATGAAGTTGCTGGCATTCGCCATGGGCGCGACCTTCGGCGGACTCGCGGGCGGCTTGTTTGCGGCGTTCCAGGGCTTCATCAGCCCGGAAAGTTTCAATCTGTGGGAATCGATCCTGGTGCTGTGCATGATCGTGCTCGGCGGCATGGGCAATATACCCGGCGTCATTCTCGGTGCTGTGTTGCTGACGGTAATTCCCGAGGCGCTGCGTTATCTGGGCGATTTGCAGCGCGCAACGCTCGGCCATGTCGTGGTCGATCCTTCCGATCTGCGCATGCTGCTGTTCGGTGTCGCGCTGGTCGCGATGATGCTGTATCGGCCTGCCGGCCTGTTGCCTTCACGCCAGCGCAAACGAGAGTTTGCCGCCGAAGATGGCGTTGCCGATCAGGAACAGGCCGATCTATACGACGCCAAAGCATGAACAAGGATTCCTTGTTGCGTGTTGCCGGCGTCACCAAACGCTTTGGTGGTCTGGCGGCGTTGGAAGACGTTTCTCTTGACGTGCGCCTGGGCGAGATCTACGGCCTGATCGGTCCCAACGGCGCCGGCAAGACGACGTTGTTCAATTGCATGACCGGTCTCTACAGTCTGACCGCGGGCGAGGTGAAACTCGATGGCGCCGCCTTGCAGGGTCTGAAGCCACATCAGATCGTCGAACGCGGCTTTGCGCGCACGTTCCAGAATATCCGCCTGTTCGCCAACATGACGGCTTTGGAAAACGTCATGGTCGGTCGTCATGCGCGCAGTCGCACCGGCATCCTCGGCGCGGTTCTGCGCGATCGCCGCACGCGCGCAGAAGAAGCCGATATTCGCGACAAGGCGCGACATCTGATGGACTACGTCGGCCTGCATAAAAAGGGCCGGACCCTGGCCGGCCACCTCGCTTATGGCGATCAACGTCGTCTCGAAGTCGCCCGCGCGCTGGCGACCGAGCCAAAGTTGCTGGCGCTGGATGAACCGGTGGCGGGGATGAACCCGAGCGAGCGGCGCCAGATGGGTGAGCTTTTCCAGCGCGTGCGCGATGGCGGTGTCACGTTGTTGCTGATCGAACATGATGTGAAGCTGGTGATGGGTCTGTGCGACCGCGTTGCGGTGCTCGATTACGGCCGCAAGATCGCGGAAGGCGATGCCGCCAGCGTGCAGCGGGATGCGGCGGTGATTGCGGCCTATCTGGGAGGCACGCCGGCATGAGCTTGCTCAAGGTTAGCGGGCTGAAGGTGGCTTACGGCGGCATCCAGGCCGTGCGTGGAATTGATTTCCATGTCGATGAGGGTGAACTGGTCTGCCTGATCGGCGCCAATGGCGCTGGCAAAAGCAGCACGCTGAAAGGCCTGATGGGTCTGGTCAAGCCGCATGGCAATGTGCATTTTTCCGGCGAGCGCCTGCATAAACTGCCGACACATGCCATTGTCGCGCGCGGCATGGCGCTGGTGCCGGAGGGACGTGGCATTTTCGGGCGTCTGACAGTGGCTGAAAACCTCGATATGGGCGCCTATCTGCGCACTGATCGCGAGGCGGTACGGCGCGATATCGAGCGCGCATATGCGCTGTTTCCTCGTTTGCAGGAGCGCAGCAAACAACTCGCCGGCACCCTTTCCGGCGGCGAACAGCAGATGCTGGCGATTGCGCGTGCCTTGATGGGGCGGCCGCGTTTGCTGTTGCTGGACGAGCCTAGCATGGGCCTGGCGCCTTTGATGGTGCAGAAGATCTACGAAACGATCGGCATGATCGCCGCCGAGGGCGTCACCATTCTGCTGGTCGAACAGAATGCCAATCTGGCTTTGCAGGTCAGTCATCGTGCTTATGTCATGGAAAGCGGAGAGATCACCTTGTCCGGTGCTTCGGCCGAACTGGCGAAAGACTCGCAAGTCCGGGCGGCCTATCTGGGCGATTGAATGATGCTTGTTTTTTGTGCAAAAAATCATGTGTTGCTTAATCGCAACATGTGATAAGCGGCACTTCCGGCTTCTTGTCGGGACAATCGAAAGTTCTAATATTGGTCTCTATACTGCGCCCCGTGGTTCAGATTTCTTCCTTTCTTTTCAAACATCTAGGAGTAGTAGACATGAAAAAACTTTCCGCCTTGATCCTGGCCCTGATCGCTCAATCCGCTGTTGCTCAGACCGTTACCCCGGAAGCCACTGCAGCTCAACTGCTGGATCCGGCCAAGGTTGCTGACATCGCCAAGGATCCCAAGGTTGCCATTACCGCCATGACCAACATGATGGATCCGGCTACCACGATCGCGCTGATGCAGAAGTCGATGGACCCCGCCACGTTCACCAGAATGATGCAGTCCGGCATGTCTCCTGACATCCTGAAAGCCTACGCTGGCTTCATGGACCCCAACATGTACACCAAGTGGCTGGCCGCTTCTCTGGACCCGAATTTCTACACGGCTGCCATGGCTCCCCTGCTGAACCCCAACATGTACATGAAGTGGCTGGCCGCTCCTTTGGACCCGCGCGTTCTGCAGATGCTGGCTGCTCCGTTGAACCCCAACATGTACACCAACTGGGCGATGGCTCCTTTGGCTCCCGCCAACATGAACCTGATGATGGCTCCGCTGAACCCCAACATGTACACCCAATGGGCTGGCGCTGCGGTTAACCCGAGCACCTATGGCACCTGGGGTCAGTTCATCAACCCGGCCTCCTACGGCAACATCGCAAATCCGTTTGCTGGCTTCATCCCGGTTCCCGCCAAGTAATTTCGGCGCGTTCTGGTGGTAAAAAAGGGCGAAACCTAAGGGTTTCGCCCTTTTGTTTTGTGTCAGATCCCCATGTTAAGATCTTTCTAATATTGTGATATCCGTTTGGATAATAGGGTTTTGATGATGAAGCGCCGCAAGCTGATTGCGTTGGTAAGTTTGATCTGCTGTTCGGTGCCATGGGTCGAAGCTCATGCTGGTATCGGGACGTTGGTTGAACCGACGCAAGCCAGCGCATTGAAAAAACCGGTCAAGCGATTGACTGAACGGGTCGTGCGACCAGATGGACGTGTCGTCGA
>CAZUSF010000314.1:0-3241 GCA_964623355.1 uncultured Thiobacillus sp.
ACTATCTCAATACCTATCTGCTCTACACCCAGACCTTCGTCGATTACGTCCAGCAAAAGGGTACGGTCAGCCGGCCGGCGGTGTCCGAATACAGCCACCAGCGGGTGATTACCAGAGATGGGAAACCGCTATAAGCGAATCGAATCCGGGCGAGCTTGTGCGGGTTGGGCGAGTGGCCGATTTCCCCATTCACCCATCGGATGCGGAGGTAAAGCTGTAGGAGGCGCCGCTTGCGGGCCGATCCCGGCACGATCGCGCCGCAAGCGGACGCTCCTACAACCCGGCCCCATCAGCGGAATCCTGTTTCAGCGCAATAAAAAACGGGCCGCAGCCCGTTTTTATTGGAACGCTGATTGGATCAGTACGGGATCAGTGCGCTTGCACACCCGGGCCAAAGAAGGTGTAGCCCATGCGCATCTGGTGGCTGAGGTCGAAACGCTTCTTGTCGATCGCGCTGCTGAAGCTGCCGGCGATGCCTTTGTATGCTTTGTCGGCCCAAGCCTTGTCCAGCAGCAGATCGGCGATGCCTTCCGCCCAACGCAGTTTGTCGTTGGCCGATGCGAGATGGCTACCGCAGGTATCCATCAGCGGCACGATTTCGGAAACCGGCAATTCATAGGCTTTCAGACGGCTCGCCAGTTGCACGCACTGATCGCCGCTGGAGCAAGCCGCAGCCGCCTTGGCAAACAACGCATTGGCGGCGGCGTTATCACCGATATCGCGATACAGCTTGGCGGTGTGGGCCAGCGCGTAGTGATCTGTGGCACGGCTGGCGGCGTCGCCAAGCAGCTTGGCAGCCATCGCGGAATCACCCAGTGCGGTCTGCACGGTTTCCGCCATTTTGGTGTAGTCGTAGGCGCTGTCGCCCAGTTGGCGCGCTTCAGCGTAGGTGCGGGCACGCGCCTTGCCGTATTCGGCATCGGTCAGTTCATTCGCGCAGGTCAGCACGATCTCGCGGAACCAGACGAAGTCGGCGGCGTTGGCGACACTTTCGTCGAGCAGCTTGCCCAGCCATACCTTGTCGCCGAGACGGTCGACACCGAGGATCAGCGATTTGAAGCGAGCAAAGTGGAAACCACCTTCGGCACGCATCTGGGTTTCCGCCAGACCGAGCACCTTGCCGGCATAAGCGGCATCTTCCAGCTCGGCCATAATGCGGTCGGACAGGTTGATGAACTGCTTGATCGTGGTGCACTTGCCTTCTTCGTTCTGCAGTTCGGTGTATTTGGCCTGGTTGGCTTCGCGCTTGACCAGCTTGCCCTTGACGCGCTCGGCACGGACGGCATCGCTGGCGAAGTGTTTCTCCACCGCATCGACGACCTTGCGCATATCGAACAGGTTGCCGACGGCTTCTTCCGCCTTGTCCAGCATTTCGGCAGCGCCGGTGCTGTCACCAGCAGTCGCGCAGGCATCGGCCAACTGGATCAGCTCGTCGGTCGAAGTCGCCAGCGCGCCACCCTTGGCCAGCACGGCCTTGGCGAAATCGGGGTTGCCAGCGGCGGCGGCAAACACCTGCATCAGCGCGGTGAAGTCCTTCGCGGAATCGAGTGCCTTGTCATACAGACCGGCGGCAGCGGCAGGGTCGATGTCGTTCATCGCACCGGAAAGCGCGATCAGATCGGCCGGGCTGCTGTACTTCGCCGCGCCTTCGTTGATGATTTCGACGCCCTTGGCCTTGTCACCGGCAGCCACCATCTTGGCCAGACGCGCAAAGTCACCGGCGCGACCGCACTTGGTCTTGATCTTGTCGATGATCTGGCCGAACAGCGCAGCATCGTTCAATTCGGCAACCACGGCGGCGAGGCCGTACAGCTCTTCGGTCACCGAGACTTCCTTCAGCGCGCCAGCCAATGCCTTGGCGGCGGCGGCGGAATCACCCAAAGCCAGCCACTGGCCCATGCCAACGGCAACTTTCTCGCTACCGTCCATCGCAAAGTCGGCGCCCTGGCCGAGCATTTCCTTTGCCTTGGCGGCGTCGCCCATGGCCTGATAACCAATCGCCAGCGCAACGAAATCCTTGGTGAACATGGCATCGCCGGCCACCTTGTTGAGTGCGGCCAATGCACCGGCATCGCCAGTAAACGCGGCGCTGCTCAGCAGCTCCTTGGCATAACCCATATCAGCCGGCGCTTCAAAAGCATCACGAGCGATAGCGAACAGGTTGGCGGCGCTGGTACTTGCCGCAGCTTTGGCAGCGAGGGTGTCGCGGGTGGCCATGAGACAACTCCTTGGGAAAATTGGGAAAGACCGTCGATTAAGACTGTAGGCGCGCGAGTTTACCGGCGCATCCCCACCTTGTCAGCGCGGCTTTGTTTATGGGCGCATGACCGGAATTTATGTAAACCGGATATTGCCGCTGTAATCCCACCGCAGGCTGGATCAAGGGCTTGATGAAACCAAGTGATGCAGCCAAATAACCCAGCCGAGTGACCCAGCCGAGAATCAGTGCCTGCCGCCGCGATTCTGCAAAGAACGAATCACTTCCGACACCAGGGCTTCGATCTCGTCACCACGCAAGTCGGGATAGGCTTTATGCAACTGGCTCATGGCGCGGTACATGCGGGTGCCACTCAGTGCATCCGAATCACTCAACAAGGGTTTCAATAAAACCAGCGCCGAATCGAACCGGGTGCGCAGCAGCAAACTACTCGGGGGTTCCACCAGTTTTGAATAGGCATGCGTTGTGCCATTGATATTCACCATTTTTCTCACTCCATCCATCTTCATTATTTTTTCGGGTTGCTGAATCTAACCCGTTCTAATTACAAGCCTGTTACAAGCCCTATTACAGGCTAAAAAAACTGGTAACAAACTACCAGTCCATGCAAGGGACGGCGATTTTCCCCTTATTTGCGTTGGAATCGACATTTTTTCGGGAAATATTTTTGCCTCGAATTCGCCGCAAACCCTGCATCAGTTTTAAGGTTCGATTAATCCGGGCTTTCTAAGCTGTCATGCATCGACCTGAAAGAGAGGCATCCCGATGCATGCCCAAGCTGTTTACCGCACCCTTTTCGCTTCAGTCCAATGCGCTTCTGCCCCAAGCGCTTCTGCAAGCACCGCCGGAAACAATACCCCGGTGAAACAAGTGATTACGCTTGATTCGCCACGCCGGGACGCAGCGGAACACTTCATCCGTAGCGTCTTCTCCCGCCATTACGCCGCCCAGGTGCGCAGCTTTGCGCCCGACCTGGTGCTGCTGGCGCAGGCTGATCGGATTACTGCCGCAGCCGGATTGCGC
>CAZUSF010000315.1:0-3225 GCA_964623355.1 uncultured Thiobacillus sp.
AGTCTGGCACGTAGATGCCGTTGTAGAAGGGAGGAGTCCATCCCATTGGAAAAGCGGCTTTATCGCGCCTTCCGCCGCATGATGTCGGAAGGCGCCAGCATAAGGACGCCGGCTTTTCCGACCTACGGGTTCTGCCAAACCACGCGCGGGAACCTTCTCGATCCAACTCAGATCGTAGAAACCATCTGTCATGTTCGACAGGTACAATGCCGGTCGCTTGCAAAGCACCGCTTTGATGCCATCTAGATAACTGTTTCAACCTGGAGATACTTTCGATGCAACGCATTTTTTTATCTTTGTTCGCTGTGTTCTTTGGCCTTGCGCTGCCGGTCTATGAAGCTGAAGCCAAGCGCATGGGTAGTGGCAAGAGTTTTGGCATGCAACGCCAAGCCACCCCGATGAAGCGCGATGCCAGCCCGCAACAGACGCAAAACGCCCCCGCCCCTGGACAGAATGCCGCCGCCGGCGCCGCACCGAAGCGCAACTGGATGGGCCCGATCGCCGGCCTCGCCGCTGGTCTCGGTATCGCCGCGCTGTTGTCGCACTTCGGTCTTGGTGAAGGTGTCGCCAACATGCTGATGATGGTCCTGCTCGCCTTGGCCGCTTTCATGCTGGTGCGCTGGTTCCTCAATCGCAACAAGCCGGCGGTGCAGCAGCCGCTGCAATATGCGGGTCAAGGTATTGGCTCGGGCGCCGGCGGTGACCAGAACGCGCCGCAGCCGATGCGCTTCGAAGCACCTGCCTCGAGCCCCCAGGGCTCCGTCGTACCGGGCAGCATCTATGACAAATCTGGCCAGGGCGATGCCGAAGCAACCACGACCGCCACTCCCGTTGCAACTTTCCCGCCCGGTTTCGACGAAGTCGCTTTCGCGCGTCAAGCCAAGGTCAACTTCATTCGCATGCAGGCTGCCAACGACGCCGGCAACCTGGATGACCTGCGCGAGTTCACCACGCCGGAAATGTATGCCGAGTTGAAGATGGACATCGACGAGCGCCAGGGCAAGGAACAGCACACCGAAGTCATGACCATCAACGCCGAAACGCTGGAAGCGCTGGAAGACAGCAATCGCCAGATCGTCAGCGTCCGCTTCTACGGCACGCTGCGTGAAGATGATGAAGCGACTATCTCGTTTGACGAGATCTGGCACATGACCAAGCCGCTCACCGGCAATCAAGGCTGGGTGGTAGCGGGTATTCAGCAGAACAACTGATATCCTTGCTTCCCCTGCAAAAGCGGCCTGCTGGCCGCTTTTGCGTTTTCCGAGACTGCTTCAACAAGGCCCCGTAGGGTGCGCCGCGCGCACCGATACACGTTTCTGGTGCGCGCGGCGCACCCTACTTTATGATTTCGCCATGAATCCCGACTCCCCGGTTGCATCCCACATTGCCCGCCAGGTCGCCAAGCGGCGCACCTTCGCCATCATTTCCCACCCCGACGCGGGCAAGACCACGCTGACCGAAAAGCTGTTGCTGTTCGGCGGCGCGATCCAGATGGCCGGCACGGTAAAGGCGCGCAAGAGCGGCAAATATGCCACCTCGGACTGGCTGGACATCGAGAAGCAGCGCGGCATTTCAGTCGCCAGCTCGGTGATGCAGTTCGGCTATGACGATTGCGTCATCAACCTGCTCGACACCCCCGGCCACAAGGATTTCTCGGAAGACACCTATCGCGTACTGACCGCGGTGGACGCCGCCGTGATGGTGGTGGACGCGGCCAAAGGCGTGGAAGAGCAGACCATCAAACTGCTCGAAGTCTGCCGTCTGCGCAACACACCGATCATCACCTTCGTCAACAAGATGGACCGCGAAGTGCGCGATCCGCTGGAACTGCTCGACGAGATCGAATCGGTGCTGAAGCTGCATTGCGCGCCGGTGACCTGGCCGATCGGCATGGGCAAGCGCTTCCATGGCGTGTATCACCTGATCAATGACGAAGTGCTGCGCTTCGCGCCGGGCGAGGAAAAATCCGGCCAGGAAGTTGAAACCCTGCGCGGCGCGCAGATCGAGGAATTGCGTCAGCAACACCCGATGGAATTCGAGACCATGGACGGCGAAATCGAACTGGTGCGCGGCGCCGGCGCGGCGTTCCACCTCGACGACTTCCTCGCCGGCAAACAATCGCCGGTGTTCTTCGGCTCCGGCATCAACAACTTCGGCGTGCGTGAAGTGCTGCGCGCGCTGGTCGACTGGGCGCCGGCGCCAATTGCGCGCGAAGCCGTCGGCGCCAATGGCGAAGTGCGCCAGGTGGAACCGGACGAACCGGCGTTCACCGGCTTCGTGTTCAAGATCCAGGCCAACATGGACCCGAACCACCGCGACCGCATCGCCTTCTTCCGCGTCTGTTCCGGCCAGTACACGCCCGGCATGAAAGTCAAACAGCGCCGCACCAACAAGGAAATGAAGATCGCCAACGCCGTGGTATTCATGGCCAACGAACGCACGCGCATGGAAGAAGCCTATGCCGGCGACATCATCGGCATCCACAACCACGGCCAGTTGCAGATCGGCGACGTGCTGACCGAAGGCGAACTGCTCACCTACAAGGGCATCCCGTATTTCGCGCCGGACATGTTCAGCAAAGCCCGCCTGCGCGACCCGCTGAAATCCAAGCAATTGCAGAAGGGACTACGCGAACTCGGCGAAGAAGGCGCCATCCAGGTCTTCGCCCCGCTGGTCGACAGCAGCCTGCTGATGGGCGCCGTCGGCCAACTCCAGTTCGAAGTGGTGGAACACCGCCTGAAAGCCGAATACGGCGTCGACGCAGTATTCGAACGCTCCGGCATCCACACCGCCCGCTGGGTGACCTGCGACGACGCCGCGCACCTGGCCGAATTCGTCAAAGCCCAGCAAATGCGCCTGGCGCGCGACGTCGACGACAACCTGGTCTACCTCGCCGACAACCGGGTCAACCTGAGCCTGGCGATGGAACGCTGGCCGAAGGTGAAATTCCACAACACGCGCGAGCACGGCCAGCAGTTGTAGTTGTAGGGCGGAAAAGCGGCTTTATCGCGCCTTCCGCCGAATGACGTCGGAAGGTCAGTTTGCGGGCCGCAGTTGGCGAAGCCGGGAAGGAAGTGCAATCTCGGACAAATCTGGCCGGATCAATAGAGAAACGCTGATTAAATTCAGTTCCGATAGGGGTCGGAAAGAGCTCTCGCCCTCCCTTCCCTCCGGTAGGGTCGAGAACTGGCGCGCGCACCTTAGGCTCCGGTGGGTTCCCCACCG
>CAZUSF010000316.1:0-3222 GCA_964623355.1 uncultured Thiobacillus sp.
GTCATCGATGCCCGCGACGCCGCCCAGTTCGCCAAGGAACACATCCCCGGCGCGATCAACATCGAATGGCGCAAGATTCCAGGCCAGCGCGACAACATCACCAAAGACCGCACGGTGCTGATCTACTGCAACACCGGCTCGCTGTCGGCGCAGTCGGTTTTCGCCATGCGTCTGATGGGCTGGGACAACGTCAAGGTGCTGCAGGACGGCATCGAAGGCTGGAAAAGAAAAGGCGGCTTCGAAGCCAACGCCCGCGCCAGCCAGCCGACCGGACATTGATTTCGAGCAGGCATGCCTTTTATGGCTTCAATGCCGCTTCGATCAACCCGCCAACCGCCGCCAGATTCTTGTTGAACTCGGCATCCAGCGCGTGGCGGCCGGTCAGGTAATCCGGGCTGTTCCAGGTCAATTGCACCTGGCCTTGCGCGTCCTGCCAGGCCAGCGCCTTCATTGGCAGATCGAGGCCGATGCTCTGATTGGCGCGCATCAGCGGTGTGCCGGCTTTCGGGTTGCCGAAGATCAGCAACTCAGTCGGACGCAGGCTCATGCCGGCGCCTTGTGCTTCGGCGGCATGGTCGATGCGAGCGAATATCTTGACGCCCTTGGCTTTCAGCACGGCTTCCAGGCGATCCAACGTGGCCGCGACCGAATACGGGCTGACCCGGCTGATCAGGCCGGTACTTTCGGCTGACTGAGCGGCAGCCTGGGCGGCAACCGGCGTAGAAACTGGGACGATGGCGAACAGCAATACGGCTACCAGGTGCTTCATGGTTTGTTTCCAGTTGGATTGTGGGGGTTCGTACTTCATGGGAAATCTCCAGTTATTAAAAGGTTACACCCCGACCAACTGCGCTGAATAACCCGAAGCCAGCACTGCCCCCAGCAACCTGGCGGTGCTGGCCATGTCCGGGTTGTAGGCGACCAGAAGCAGATGTTCCTTGCCGGGATTGAAGCGTGGAGCGACGACGCCTTCGATCTGGCGCATGCGCTCTTCCATGGCTAATCGCGCTTCGGTGTTCAGGCTTTGATCAATGTGAATCATGATGTCGCTGATACTCATGGCAATCTCCTTGTGACAACGTGGCGGGCGGAGCCCAAATGTCGCGGTTTATTGGACCGCGTGTTCCATAACAGAGCAAAAAAATCAGTCCAGCGCCTTCAACACCATGCTGATGATGCCTTGCAGCGTGGCTGCATCGGCGCCTGCCTTGGCCTGGGTTTTTAGGCCGCTCATGCTGCTGACCAGAAAGTTGGCCAGCGTTTTCGCATCGCGTTCGGGCGGGATGTCGCCTTCTAGCTGGGCACGTTCAACCGCAATCCGCAACACGTTGCGGAAGCGTTCGATGCTGTGCGCCACATCCTGCGCAATCTCCGGTTCGGTCTGGGCGAATTCACTGGCGGTATTCATCACCAGGCAGCCGCGCGGTTGCGCCTGGCCGCTTACATCGTCCAGCACCGAATTGAGGAAGTCCTCGATGAATTGGCGGCCAGACGCTGCGCTGGAAAGCCCGTCGCGCAGCATTTGGCTAAATTGATCGGCGTAACGCGCCACGCATTGTCTGAACAGTTGCTGCTTGCCGCCAAACGCCTGATACAGGCTGCTTTTGGACAGATTCATCGTCGCCAGCAAATCCTGCATTGATGTGGATTCATACCCTTTTGACCAGAATTGATGCATCGCGGCATCAAGCGCGATGTCAGGGTCGAATTCGAGAGGACGTCCAATATTTGCAACCATGAAGTATTTATGGACCGTCTGGTTCATTACGTCAAGAGTCGTTTTGAATGCAGAAAAGTAATCGTTGCAAATTTCAGGACCGACTGGTTCATAATGCCGCCGAAACTGAATCACACACTGAATTGAATGCTTGATCACCCCGCCCACTTCCCGCAAGGATGCAGAGATGACTGACAACGCATTGGGTTCGCCCGACACCTGGCTGGATGAGCATGGCGCGGCGCTCTACAAATACGCGCTGGTCCAGACCCGGGATCCGCACAAGGCGGAAGAAGCGGTACAGGAAACCTTGCTCGCCGCCTTGCAGGGCCGCGACCGCTACGCGGGCGGCGCATCGGCGCGCACCTGGTTGATCGGCATCCTGAAGCACAAGATCATCGATATGTTTCGCCACGATGCACGTGAGGTGCAACTGGAAGATCCCGAAGAAGAGGCTTATCTTGACGAGGACGAGATCGATGCCATGTTTATCCCGAATGGCCATTGGCGCGTCAAAACGTCGGAATGGGGCGACCCGGAAGACCTGCTTGAACGCGGTCAATTCATGGAAATTCTGCAACGTTGCCTGGATGCCCTGCCGCCGCGTTTGGCGCGTCTTTTTATGCTGCGCGAAGTGATGGAAGAAGAATCCGAGAATATTTGTCAGGAATTGGCGATTACGCCGACCAACCTGTGGACGATGCTGTATCGGGCCCGTTTGGGGCTCCGGCAGTGTCTCGACAGGAACTGGGTCGGTCACGCAGTGCATGCGGCCGCCCGGGGGTAAATGAACATGCTGACATGCAAGGATGCGAGTCGTCTGATCTCGGAGAACCTGGAACGCCGTTTAGGCTTCTGGGAGCGTATGGGTCTCAGGATGCATCTTTGGATCTGCGTCAATTGCCGTCGTATCGAGCGGCAAATGAACTTCATGCACGCTGCGCTGCGTACGCTGGGCAAGCGGGCCGAAGTAGCCGACGACAGCACGGAATTCCCCCCCGAGGCGCGTGAGCGGATTCGCAAGGCCTTGGCCGAGCGATGTGATTGCAAACACGATCACGATCACACGCACTGAATCGCCCTGGTTCTCCGAGACCATCGTCATTAACCGCCCATCCGGGCTTATTGACATGACCTTTGGAGACACACATGAAAGCACGTAATACGAAAGCGCGTAAAACCCACCTGACCATCGCCCTGGCTGCATCGATTGGCGCGGCCGCCGGTATCGCCGGCTATGCCCAGGCTGCAAGCAGCAATCCCTTCGCCATGCAAAGCCTGAACAACGGCTACATGGTCGCTTCGGCGGACGCAAAATCCATGGAAGGCAAGTGTGGTGAAGGCAAATGTGGCGGCAATAAAGCCAAAACCGATGCCAAAGCCAAGGAAGGCAAATGTGGCGAAGGCAAGTGCGGCGGCAGCAAAGCCAAATCCGATGCCAAGGCCAAGGAAGGCAAATGTGGCGAGGGCAAGTGTGGCGGCGATAAAGCCAAGTCCGATGCCAA
>CAZUSF010000317.1:0-3218 GCA_964623355.1 uncultured Thiobacillus sp.
TCACCTGGCTGCGCGGCGTGCCGCTGGCAAACGTCGCATTGGCATAGACGATCTGCGGCTCCGGCGTCGGGAAGAAGGTGAACTTGACCCGCCCGCCGGCTAAAAGGCCAACCACCAGGATCAGGATGACCAGCCCCGCCATGATGGTGACGCCACGGTATTCCACCGCAGTGGTCACCGCGCGGCGGAAAGGGCCATCACGGAAATTGTCGAAAGCTGTATCCAGCCAGACGCGCAGCCGGTAGGGTTTTTTGTTCGCGCTGTCATGCACGAAAGCATTGCGCAGATGCGCCGGCAAGATGAAGAAACACTCGATCAGCGAGGCGACCAGCACGCAAATCATGATGAATGGAATGTCACCCAGAATCTTGCCCATCGGCCCGGATACCAGCATCAGCGGGAGAAAGGCGGCTACCGTGGTCAGGCTGGAGGCGATCACCGGCCAGAACATGCGGCGCGCACCCCCTTCCGATGCGTACATCGGGTTCTCGCCCATCTTGTGATGTGCATAGGCGTCTTCACCAACCACGATCGCGTCATCCACGATCACTCCGAGCGCCATGATCAGCGCGAACAGGCTGATCATGTTGATTGAGCCTCCCACCAGCCAGACCACCGCCAGCGTCGCCAGAAACGCGGTGGGAATGCCGAGCGCCACCCAGGCAGTGACGCGGCCGTTGAGAAACAGCAGCAGGATGAACACGACGATGACCAGGCCCTGGATGCCATTGCTGACCAGCAGGCCGATACGATCCTCGATCAAGCTCCAGACCTCGTCATATACCGTAAGCTGGATGGTCGGCGGCAGCTTGGGGCGCGTCTCATCCAGCCAGCTATTCAGTATCTTGGCAGCGTCCAGCGAGTTACCGGTTTCGGCCCGCTTGAGAAACAACTCGACCGCCGGCTTGCCATTCACCTCAAGAAACAGGCTGTTGTCACGCGGACCGCGCTCGATCTGCGCAACTTGCCCGAGTTCGATGCGGCTGCCGGTTTCCGTCACCAGCGGCAGATCCTGGTAATCGCGCGGATCGCGGCGCAGATTGACGCCGCGTACTTCGCGCTGCACCTCGCCCTCGCCCACCTTGCCTGCCGGCAGATCGCGGTTGGTCTGGCTCAGTCGCGTCGCCACCTGATCCAGCGTCAGCCCCAGACGTTCGAGTTCTTGACTGGGCATGGTGATGGAGACTTCTTCATCCGGCAAGCCGATCAGATCGACCTTGTCGATGCCGCGACCAAGCAACTCCTGTTCGTACTTGCGCGCCAGCTGGCGCAATTCCGGCAAACTGCCGCCGGTCAGCAGGATGTGGGCGATCGGTTCATAACGAATCACTCGACTGACTTCAGGCGGCTCCGCGTCCTGCGGCAAGTTGCGGAACTGATCGACCGCCTGCTTGACCTCGTCCACCGCGCTGATCGGATCGGTGCCTTCCTTGAACTCGATGGAAATCGAGCTGATGCCCTGGCTGGAGGTGGACGTGACATGTTTGATGCCAGACACCGATTTCAGCTTCTGTTCCAGCGGCGTGGTCAGGCCTTCCTCCACGTCCTCCGCCGCCGCGCCGCGCCACTCGACGCGCACGCTGACAAAATCGAGATTGAAATTGGGAAAGAACTGAACGTTGAGCTTGGACACGGCAAACAAGCCGGCCAGCATCAGAATCAGCATGAACAGATTGGCCGCCACCGGATGGTGGACAAAAGTACCGAGCAGGTCCTGGCGTTTCATGAGTTGAACTTCATCGGTTAAACCAACGTTTGGACATCATTTGACGATTTCGACTTTCAATCCGCTCATCGCATTCGGCAAATGCGTGACCAGCAGGATGTCGCCCTGCTTCAGCGCCGGGCTTCGAACCAGCAAGCGCGGTGCGTCCTGGCCGAAGGCGCCACCCGCATCGCCCAGCACCTCGACCTCAAGCGCTTTCAGTCGCCCCGCTTCAACACGATAAAGTTGACGCCCGCCAAACAGCGCCGTGTAAGGCACGGCGACCACATCGGGAATCGCCGCGCGGGCGACTTGCAGATTGATCAATTCGCCAATGCGCAGATTTTTACCGGGTCGGCGCGCGGCAAAGAAGGCGTCGAGACCGCGCGCGTCGGCTGCGGCGCCGCTGCGCACCAGGGTAAATTCAAGCAGTTCGCCCGCCACCATCGCCTTCGCTTGCGGCCGCTCGCCGCGCTGCAATGCGCTGACAAAAGCATCCTGTTGGGTCGCCGGCAACTTGGCGCGAACTTCCAGGCCTGCCGCCGGGTACAGGCTGATCAGACTCTGGCCGCTATTCACCTGGTCTCCCTCGGCCACCTCCACTTTCGCCACATAGCCGTCAAATGCTGCAACCACCCGGCTGCGCTGCAACGCCAACTCGGCTTGCTCCAGATTGGCGCGCGCCTTGCTCAAGCGCGCCTGCAACTGGCTCATCCGCGCGCGATGATCAGCGACAGCCAATTCCCGACTGCGCAGCGTGATTTGCTGACGCGCCAGATTCTGGCGGCTTTGATCCACTGCGCTCTGGGAATAGAAATTTTCCTGCCGCAACTGTTCAAAGCGGCGGACATCGGCGGCGGCAAATTCCAGCAGTTGACGCTCCTGCGCGAGTTGATCCAGATCCGCCTTGTGACGTAATTCTTCACTGGCAATGGCGGCTTGCAGTTCATCCACCTCGCCACGCGCTTGATCCACCTTGGGTTTGAAATCACGCGGATCGAGTTGCAGCAGAAGTTGTCCTGGCGAGATGGCCTGGCCTTCGCGCGCAAGAACCTGCGACACCCGCCCTACCCCAGGTGCGGCGGCGCGCGTCTGTTCCGGACTCTCGACACGCCCATTCAACGCGGTAACCGGGCTGATGCTGGCCAGTTGGGCGGTCATCGTCTGTACATACCAAACCGGTTCCTTGACTGGCGCAACCGGCGGTTTTGGCCGAGTCGATTTCAGCGCGATAAAACCACCGATACCGAGCGCCAGAAGAATCACGGGCAGGAATATTTTTTTCTTGTTCATCACAGATCGGCAAACGCTCAATGGAAGCTGAGGTTGGCGATTATCCTGCCCACATGAAGCGATGCAAAGAACACTGGCAAGGAATAAAGTTTGAACTTTTTAAGTTACATCACAGGTAACTAACAAAAACCTGAAAAATTCCGCATCTGAAAGTACCCAACTCGCGCAAGAACTGAGTATGATGCGCGGGCGCTTGCGTCAAGTGGTTGTCTAAGTGGTA
>CAZUSF010000318.1:0-3192 GCA_964623355.1 uncultured Thiobacillus sp.
AAAGGGGGAAGCCACACGGCCACCTTAGGCACCGCAGGGAACCTGCTCCCACCTTGAAAAAAGGGAGGATTTCCATGCAGGTCAGGGTGTTGCTGGCGCGATTTGCTTAACCGGTTTGCTACGCTGCGCCGGTTTGAAGTCGGCAGGATTGGGCCGCTCCTGGGTCTCCTCGCCCGGATCCTCGCCATAACCGGTATGGCCGAGCTTGCCGCGATCGGTGGTGCTCGTCGGTTTCTGCACCGGTTTGGCCTGCAAAGGACGCTTTGTCGCTGGCTTTGCCACCGCCGGTTTGAAGTCAGCAGGATTGGGCCGTTCCTGGGATTCCTCGCCCGGATCCGAGCCATAACCGGTAATGCCGAGCTTGTCGCGATCGGTGGTGCTCGTCGGTTTCTGCACCGGTTTAGCCTGCAAGGGTCGTTTTGTTTCCGGTTTTTCCGCCGTGGGAGGTTCAGCCTGCGCCAGCCCGATGGCAAACAGGGCGGCACCCAACAGGAGGGAAGCGTTACGTAGCATTGTGTGCTCCTTGAGTTTCATTTTCCTGGAATCCGTCATTGAACTTCGTGTCGTGCTTCACGCTGAAGGTTTAGCGCAGTCGTGGCAGATTGCGCGGTTTCTGCATGGTGACGGGATCGGACGAATCACGCACCTCGAAGATTCGTATACCGTCATTCCATTCGTAGCTGCTGCGCGTGCCCGCGTGGGGCAACAAGGGCACGCGTCCCAACGGCAGGGTGAATACATCCAGCCAGTCTGTGCTGACGCTGCGCTTGAGCTTGCCAGCCTTGACCTGCATGACGACCTTCAAGCGCGTTGCCGCGCTCACGTCCATCAGATAGGTGGGGGCGCCAAGACGCAGACCGTAACCTTGCTGCAGCGTGGCACCGGGCTGTCCAGTCAAGGCCGGTAGGCGCAGGATCTCGCTTTCCGTACCGCTGTTTGCAAGGATCATGTTCTGCTCGATCACCGGACGGTCATCTACCAGCAAGGCATAGGGCGCAACTACCGTTCCGGCACCGTTGAGACCAATGCCCACTTGGAGATAGCCACTAAGGGGGCCGAGATCGACACCGGTATTGGTCAATTCCGGCGGCACTTCAAAGGTGAAGAATGGTCGCGGGGCGCCGCCCAGCGGCGGGACGAAGCTGTGGCTCTTGTGCCAGGGTGAATTCACCGGGCTCAGCTCGGCCCAGGTTTTACCCAGAGCGTATAGCTTGAACCCAAACCAGGAACCCGCAGTAAACACGAATTCGTCGCCCTGAAAATACTGCTCAGGTGACAAACCCACCCGTTCGTAATAGGTCTCGGATGCATCGCTGGTCACCGCCTGCAAACGCAAGTTCAGATCCCGACCGGGATCATCGATATCGCTGCGAATGCTGTGCGTGGGATCCAGACGACCATTGAGGGCGACGGGGATGCGCAGGCCGAACCCATAGCCCATGCCGTAATTGATGCGCAGAAAACCCGCAGCAAACTTCCACTTGCGCTGCCAGGCCAGTTCCTGCCCGATAGTAAAACCGGCCAGGAAGGGCTCGCTGAATTCCAGACGCCCCTCGCTCTTCTCGCCTGCCGGGTAACGATACTGGCGACCCTGGGCAGCCGGGCCGGCCAAGCCCTGGATGGGGCGCTTTTCCCGTTTTTGGGCCGCCAGCGGGCGAACCGGAGCCAGCGAAGACACTTTCTGGCGCGCCTGCATCAGCGGGCGAAACTGATCGCGCAAACGCAGGCTGCCGTCATTGGCCAGGCGCCGCTCCACTACCACCTGATCGGTAATCTCGAACTCGCCTACGCCACGCAGGACGGCGCGCAGAACGGCATCTTCGCCACCCTCGGCCATCGCTTGTCTCAGGGGATCGTCTGCATCCAACAAGGGCAACTCTTCGGCAAGGTAGCGGCGAAAGCCCTGCTGTTCCTCACGAGGCATCTGGTCTACACGAGCATGCATCACCTCGGCGTTATCGACCGGCGAAAGAAAACGAGCCAGCTCGGGCGAGGCTGCGACGGCCTTCTGAGGGTCACGCACCACCACACGTACCTGACGCACCATCAGCAGACGATCCGGGAACTCGACCACGGCTTCGTTGACTTGCGCCCGTCCGGTCAGCGCGGCAGCAGGAATGCGGTCAAACTGCCGATCCAGGGCGCGATGCGCGGTGAAGGTACCGTCAAACAACTTGCCCAATTCAACTCGCTCTCCACTGTCAGACTCGATTTGTATCCGGCGCATTGCCGCGCGGTTATGCACCTGTTGCGGTGCCTGACGTGCAACTTCCATGCCCAATACCGACTGGTTGTCCCAGTCGCGCAGCAGTGTGGCCAGTTCCGGCGAATTCCTGAGAATTGGCGGAATAGCGACCGAAACCGCAGCGGCAGGCGGTGCCATGCCGGGTGGTGACGTTGCCAGAACAGGAAAGCTGAACAGCAACAGGATCAACATCAACACCGGATATGTGCGCCAATATCTGTTTGTCATGGCTCGACCCTCGCAGACCGCATCAGAAGACTTCATTCTTTCAGGTTAGCAAACGTTTCGCGTCGTTGCCGACGCAATGGTGCCTCATGTCATCCCGGCCCGGATACGCTGACTCATCACAGAGGCCTTGATCCTGGGAGCCCGTCAGACTCAAAGGAAATCGGCTGAAAAACAGGGTATTCGGCATAGGCTGTTGAAATCAGCCGCGGCTGACAGGTTGAATGCATCAAATATCGGGATAAGGTGCTGATGTGGAGAAGGGATCAACCTAAATTCCTCTGTTACCCCGATCCTGAAGCCAGACAAGGAGGAAGCAAGCTGAGAGGCGAAGGCGGTTTCGGCTTGGCCGCGATGATCTTGTCAACGATGTAGCGCACAAGGGCGCGCCAGCAATCGGCTTTGGGCAACTGAGGCGCATTTGCCCGAACATGGTCAAGACCCTTGCGGATATTGGCGATCATGGCCTTGATCTGGCCCCCCGCCGCATGGGTCAAGGTGAGAATTAAGCGGGACTGGCCGGCATGCTGGGTCAGGCGGGCGACACCGGAAAGCAGCAGAGGACGGCTGGTGATCGCCTCCAGCCGGGTCTTCGGGTGCGCCAGCCGAACATACCAACTCCACCAGTTGTAAATCAGCGCCACCGCCCGCGCCGAGAGGTTGCAGCGCTCAATGTCATGCGTGGTGTAGCCGCCCCAACCCCATTGGTTCTTCAGTTCGTC